>NZ_JAUBOZ010000096.1:0-29432 GCF_036700475.1 Microcoleus sp. T2B6
ACTCCAACGCCAACTCCGACTCCAACGCCAACTCCGACTCCAACGCCAACTCCGACTCCAACGCCAACTCCGACTCCAACGCCAACTCCGACTCCAACGCCAACTCCGACTCCAACGCCAACTCCGACTCCAACGCCAACTCCGACTCCAACGCCAACTCCGACTCCAACGCCAACTCCGACTCCAACGCCAACTCCGACTCCGACAACAACTCCGACTCCAACGCCAACTTCAGGTAGTCCCGCTGTCATTTTCCTTGAACCACTTGGCAGTACCGACGTACTCGAAAGCTTGGGCAGCGATATATACAAAGTGCGGCTAAATACTCAGCCAACTGCTAATGTCACCGTCGCCATTACCCCTGAAACTCAAGTTACTGTCAGCCTACCTGTCCTTACTTTTACTCCCGCCAATTGGAATGTCGCTCAAACGGTAACGGTGACTGCGGTTGACGATGCGGTTGTTGAGGGCGATCGTGTCAGCCCAATTAGCCACGCCACTACCAGCACTGACACATTGTATAATAATCTCGTCGCCCCTCTCACAGTCAATATCAGCGATAACGATAACTTAGGCGATGTCAAAACCTTGTCCCAAAAGTCAGTAATCGGTTTGACAGATAAGGACGATCGCGTCACAGGATCGGCATTGAATGACATTATCTACGCACGCCCCGGGAATGACTATCTTCATGGCAAGGCAGGCGATGACTTGCTTTACGGACAAAAAGGGGATGACGGCATCAGCGGCGGTGATGGCAATGACATTATTTTTGGCGGCCAAGGGATTGATTTTATTCAGGGTGACGGCGGTATTGACTTGATTTACTCAGGTAAGGAAAACGATCGCATTTACAGCGGCGATGGCGACGATATATTGTTTGGCGACGGGGGTAACGACTACTTATTTGGAGAAATGGGTGCCGACACTCTCACAGGCGGATTGGGTTTTGATGTGTTTGCGATCGCGATCGATACTGGTGGAACAGACTTAGCCGCCGCCGATGTCATTAACGATTTCACCCTAAATCAAGACAAAATTGATTTAATTAGCGCCCTGGCTTTTAGCCAGTTAAATATTTTTCAAGGGACGGGCGCGAATGTTCGCGATACTATAATTCAGTATCAGGTAACAGGGGAATATTTAGCTGTCTTGAAAGGAGTCACTGCCAGCAGTATAGTTGAGGCAGTAACTTTTTAGACTTCGTATGTTGTTGGGCTTTAGCGCTAAAGCGCCACAACATACCTACCCGATCGCGATCGCCTAGTTTGTAGCGTGTCTCAGCAGTCGATCGCACTTTTGCTGTGATTTTCAGGTATAGCAACCGCTTAATGTAAATTGTGTAGCCTGTCTTTGATTTTTGTGCGAGTCACCAATGCAGACTCACAGCGTTCCCAATAAATTTTAGCGACGGCATCGCCCGGATTCTGACGCCAACACTCGGCAAACAGCCGCGCCGCTTCAGCAAATTTCCTTTCCCAGTAAATTGCCCTAGCTTCTGCAAACAATTCCAACGTAGCTAACTTGCCCTCTTTAATTTCTGGCGGGTCAGCATCAAAGACCTCATAAACTGTTACTAATTCAGATTTTCCCTTGACTTTTACCGTATCGAGGGTGCGGATTGCATACTGGGATGGATTTTCTAAACGCGAGTAAGTTGGCTGGGTAATTAATAGCGACACCCCATAATTTTTTGTCAAACTTTCCACGCGAGAAGCTAAATTCACCGCATCGCTGATTACCGTCCCGTCCATGCGATTTTGACCGCCCACCGTTCCCAGCATCAAAGTTCCAGTATTAATTCCAATCCCAATCTGAATCGGCGCACAGCCAAAATTAGCGCGATTTTGATTGTATTCAACGAGGCAGTGCAGCATAGCAATTCCGGCTTTCACCGCATTATTCGCCTCGCCGCTAAACAGCGCCATTATCGCATCGCCAATATATTTATCAATAAACCCGTTATTTTCATTAATAACTGGTTCCATGCGAGAAAGATAGGAATTAATAAATCGGAAATTCTCCTTCGGCGTCATAGTTTCCGAAAGCGTGGTGAAGTCGCGAATGTCGGAAAATAGCACCGACATTTCTAACTGCACTTGGTCGCCCAATTCCACATCAATAATGCTTGATTTATCTAAAAACTGAAGGAACTGATTGGGAACGAAGCGCTCGTAAGCTTGGTTGAGTAGAAACAGTTCAGCGGTAAATCTGATTCGCTCAGTGTCTGCTTTTTTACGCTCCGTGATATCTTGAAAGGCTACAAGTGCATAAGAAATATTGTCCTTTTCATCATAGATGGGAGTACCCCAAGCCTCGATCGGAATAATCTTGTTGCCTTGGTGGATTTCCATATCGTCAGCGGTGGCACTTTCGCCCCTCAACGCTCGCACAATTGGCAATTCAGCAGAGGAATATTCCCGATCGGTACCAGCTTTATACACTTGATAAACCTCGGAGATTTGTTCGCTGGTGACGTTAGGAATAACTCCTTTACCTAATAATTGAATAGCAACGCGATTACTATAGTAAGGTTTGCCAGAAGCATCCAGCACTGACACCCCCACTGGAATTGCTTCTAAAAATTGAGTCAGCCTGTTTTCACTTTCGCGGATTTCTGTATAGAGTTTAGAATTTTGAATTGAGATAGCCGCTTGTCCCGATAACAGTTTTAATAGTTCCACTCTTTCTGGGGTAAAAGCTCCGGCTGTCAGATTGTTTTCTAGGTAAACAATACTGACGATTTGAGATTGGTTAATCAGCGGTACACATAAAATTGATTTGGGCTGATGCTTTTGGATGTAGGGGTCGTTGGTAAATTGTCCCGATCGGACAGCATCATCAAGTACCACGCTTTCTTGAGTGCGGGCCACATAATTGACAATTGCGGAGGAAAGTTCCTGACAATTTTCCACTGAGATTGACTGCAACACGGTAACTTTTTCAGAATTTATTGTCCCTTCAGCTTCAATTAACAGTTTTCCCTGAGTTGACAAAATCAGATATCCTCTTTGCGCCCCTGCATTTTCCATCAAAATTTTCATCAAGCTAGACATTAACTTATCTAGCAATATTTCCCCAGAAATCGCCTGATAAGCTTTCATTACTGTGGTGATATCTAAGTTATTAGCCGAGCCAGTGGTGGTCACTGTTGCGGTAGTTTTAGTGTTTTTATTTCCCGGTTGAATTGGTTTCAATAACTGAGGATATCGCGTTTGTAAATCTGTTACCTTAGCAGTGGCTCCCCATTGGACATAACAATAATACGCCTCAATCATGTAGAGTTGGGCAAATTTTTCTTTACCCCATTCTAGGTAAAATTTGGCTGCGAGTTCGTTGGCAAGGGCTTCTTCGTTGAGAAATTGATTTTCTTTAGCGAGGGAGATGGCGCGATCGTACATTTCAATAGCCTCAGCTTTATTGCCCAAAACGCGATAGCGTTCTGCCTCAACCAAATACCATTTATGTAGATGATTCATGGGAGCATTTTGTGCCCATTGATGCAGATTAGTTTGATAAATTTCCACTTGGACGAGAATTTCAGTTTGTTCCATTTCTGGCTGTGTGGAGAACAGTGCCAGGTGTGTCAGTGCTGCATAAAAATGAAAAATAGGAGTAAAAACCATTCCCGATACTGCCATTAAATACTGCTTGGCTTGAGCAATGTGGTTTAGGGCCGCAGGGTAATTGCCAAAAACGTAGGCCAGTAGCAGTTTATAGATGTAGGCTATAGCGATACCATTGAGGTCATAGTCCTGATAATGCTTAGGAAGCATACTCGTTTCATCGTAGGCAGTTCCAATTAAGCAGTCCGGCCGACTTATGGTTTCCCTTAAGTTCTGCATCATCTGCCGCGTCATATCCAAATAAGTCTGGGGAGAACATTGCTTTACCTGCGCCATGACAGCGCTGTAATCTGCTATTTCTGGTTCCCAATTGTCTAGTTCTACCCCACCGAAAAAGTTGGCATAAAAGTATAGACTTATGTTGTAGCCAGCGTGTAGAAAATCACCAGTTTCCATGCCAGCCGTAAAGCCATCTTTTAGCGTAGGTATCGTTGCCCTCAAAGATTCTTGGTAATGCTGAATAAAGCCCCCAAACATAACTAAAATGGTGGACTTGAATTCCCGCATATTAAAGTGTTCGAGCAATGAGAGCGCTAATTTGCCAAAGGCATGACCAGTTTCTACTTCTCCCAAAAAAGCACACAACACCATACCGTGAATTGCATATCCCACGCTTGATGCGGGTGCATTCCCAAAGGAGAGCGATAAACTTACCATCGTGGAGCTAAGTAGGGGCATCGAACTCGGCATTCCTATAAAGATGGAAGCATATAACGTTCCTAATAATGGCATGGCAGCCTGAGCCTTGGCATCAGTTATCACAGGCAAGTCAACCAGTTTTTCCACCCTTCTTCCCTGGAGTTGACTGGCAACGGTTTGTAGCGCCTTGCCAATCTTGGCTTCGTCAGGTTCGGTAGGGAGTTCAACCCCCAGTTGCAAGAGTGCATCTCTGCCCACTGCGATCGCCTCCAACAGCTTGCCCTGGGCTGTCTGGGCGACAATTGAAATTTCGTAAATTTTAACTTTGTCTAAAATCGTCTTAGCTTCTTGCAACACCTGTGCTGCCATCTGTTCCATGTTTTCAAGGTCAGCATTCAAATAGGCGGCTTCGGCAGCAGCAACATAGAGATTCAGGGTCAACTCATACTGACTTTGCCAGCAGTTGGCCCTCAGTAGCTCAATCCCTGTTTGCAGATACACCGTTGCGGCAGAGTAAGCGGTAGAACTTCTTGCCTTACGTCCGGCTTTTAAGTTGAGTTGGGCTAAGGCTTCGCGTTCATTCGAGCTAGTGATTAACTCAATTCCTAAATTCAAATGCCCCACAATATCAAAGAGTTTTTCCTCTGTTTCGCTCTCGGAGGAATTTTGTAGAAGCAATTGTCCTATTTTGAGATGAGCGGCTTGTTTTTGGTCGTTGGGAATCAATGAATAAGCAGCTTGTTGCACGCGATCGTGCAGGAAGCGATAAGTTGGATTGATAATAGACTCAGTATTGGATTGAGCATCTGTTGGAATGAAGCATTTATAGCCTTCTGTAATGGGTAAAATGAGTCCTTCTTGCAAGGCTTTCCATAGTGCTGATGCTGTTTGTTCGGGTAATTCTTCGTTGACTATTGCCAAGGTATCTAAATCAAACTGCGCCCCTATGCAGGCGGCAAGTTTGAGAACCTCCTGAGTAATGGCCGGCAATTTCTGCAATTGCGCCGCCATAAACTCCACCACATCCGAGGCGTGGGTAAGTCTAGCTTGAGCAATATCGCACTGCCACCCCCCTTTACTTCCCCCCTTACCAAGGGGGGACACAGGGGGGTCAAAAGTAATTTGACCATCTTCATACAGCGACTTGAGGAATTGAGTCGAGAAAAAGGGATTACCTTTGGTTTTTTGATAAACCAATTCTGTCAATGGCCCGGCAAAGGATAAATTACAAATCAGCGTATCTGCTACCAACTGATTGATATCTGCTACACTCAACGGTTGCAGGCTAATAGTATTCACCACTGCCCCAGACTTCACAATCTCATCCACCGTCAACATAAACGGATGAGCCGGTGACACCTCATTATCCCGATAAGCACCCAATACTAACAGATGCCCCCTATCCTCCATTAACAGTTGTAGCAACTTCAGGGATGCCGAATCCGCCCACTGCAAATCATCTAAAAATATCACTAATGGATGTTCTGCTGTGGTAAATACTTGCACAAATTTCTGCATCAGCAGATTGAAGCGATTTTGGGCGGCACTCCCCGACAGTTCTAGTGCAGGACTTTGAGCGCCAATGATGTGTTCTAATTCAGGAATTACGTCAATCAAGACTTGCCCACTCTCGCCCACGGCGGTGAGAATCAGGGTTTTCCATCTGTGTAACTGAGCATCACTTTCTGATAATAATTGTCCCATCAATTCCCGAAATGCTTGTACAAATGCAGAGAAGGGAATATTGCGCTGAAATTGATCGTATTTGCCTTTGATAAAATAGCCAGGCTGTCTGGCGATCGGCTTATGGACTTCGTTCACTACTGCGGTTTTACCAATCCCTGAAAAGCCAGCTACTAGCATCATTTCGGCGCTACCTGTACTGACTCGTTCAAAGGCTGATAATAGAGAAAACACTTCAGTTTCCCTGCCGTATAACTTTTCGGGAATCAGGAAACGGTCGGTAATATCCCGCGTTCCCAAGGTAAACGTCTCAATATTACCTGTCGCTTGCAATTGAAAAAGACAAGTTTCTAAATCCTGCTTGATTCCCACGGAACTTTGATAGCGGTTTTCGGCATTCTTCGCCATCAGCTTGCTGACAATTTGAGACACAATTAGGGGAATTTCTGGCTCAATTTCGTGGGGAGGAACTGGCTGTCTAGCAATATGGCAGTGAACTATCTCTAAAGCATCTTTTGTCTCAAAAGGCAATTTTCCTGTCAGCAATTCGTAGAAGGTGACGCCGAGGGAGTAAAAGTCAGTACGGTAATCGAGAGTGCGATTCATCCTGCCAGTTTGTTCCGGCGAGATGTAAGCGAGAGTTCCTTCAAGAACGTCGGGGTTTTTCAGGGTTGGCGTTTCTCGCGTTAGCTGAGTAGAAATACCAAAGTCGATAATTTTTAATTGTTTTGTTTCCGGGTTGTAAACAATATTTGAGGGGTTAATATCTTTGTGGATGATGTTGGCGCTGTGAATTTGCCCTAAAATTTCTGTAGTTGCGATCGCAATTTGCAGAAACTCCTCCAGAGTAAACTTTCGCTGCTGCATCCATATTTTCAAGGATTCCCCGCCAAAGTCCTCCACAAAAATCACGAGGCTGTTTTGGTATTTTTGCAAGTCATAAACTTGCACGACTCCCGCCTCTTTCAGCTCTCTGGTGATGCGGTATTCGGTGCGGTAGCGTAGCAATTCTTGAGGTGTGGGGTAGCTTTCTTTGAGCAGTTTGAGGATGAGCGGTTGGCGATCCGCTTCCCGAAGAGCCCGGTAAACCAGAGAGTTGGCACTTTCGTAAAGCAGCTTCTGGACAGCAATGCCTGGAATGGAGAGCATATTTATTTTTCTTGTAAAAATTAAAGCTAACTCAAAACGCACCGGGTTCGTTGTGTCGAGAATAGCGCTTTAGAAAGGAAAAAATTATGTTTTTATAACACAATCTTAATTTTTCGGCAGCGAAGTGGCTTTCAAGTGGTCTGGCATAGTAAGAGTAATGAGTTATCATGCGACGTACCTAAGCCTTGTTAATTCTCAACTCCATGAATTGTCACCGTTTCTGTTATCCAAACATCGTTAAAATTTGTCCCACCCCCAGCGCTAAGCAAAACTTTAAATGTATCTATTGTCACAGGTAGTTTGTTTAAAACCTTAGACATCAAAGGATTTCAGAAGAAACAAAAAAATTGAGAGATCAGCTTTTATTAGAAAAAATATCTTGAGTGGCGATTGTCAAATTCACGAGGGTGTCCCCCCGCTGGTTCCAATACTATGTGTTTTTCAACAATTAGCATCAGTCCCCCGGAAAGTTCAATTAAAGTCAAAAAAACTAGGCCAGCTAACGATCCAACGTGATGAAATGTAGTCGTTTGTAGGCAATAATGCTAACAAGCAGTGGAAAAAGCTGGCAATTGATGCCTTAACCAAAGAAATTCTAGGGGTTTATAGCAATCCTACATGAGTCGTAATTGTTTTACCCCACCCCAACCCTCCCCTTACTAAGGGGAGGGAGTAAGCAATTCACAAATGATGCGAGGATTGCTATATAGGAAGTCGAGTTGAAATGGGTGCTAAAGGTTTTTGGGATTCCCTCCCAGCAGTTTACAGACAATGTGCCGTCTATTATACAGATTTTTGGGCAGGCTCAAAAAAAAATCCCCAGCGACACAAATCTCTGGGGAAAGATACTGGAAAAACTTTTGATATCGAAAGATTCAATAACACCCTTGAGCAAAGGATATCTCGTTTGATAAGAAAGACTTTGTTCTCATCTATCTCTAAATATCTCCAATCATGTTGGTGACTTCTGGTATTTTATCCATGATTACAAGGCTTCTTTTCCCCTAAAAATGCTTAGGATTTTTCGTTGCTATGCAGGACTACCAGACTTTGTTCTCATGATTTTGGAGAGTCCTTTATCTACTTCCGCTTACCCTTCCCTGCTACAAACTCCCGCAGCCGGAGTAAACTAGCGGTTTGCCCCAAATTCAGCGGCAGCAGCGACACTCCCTCCAACCGAGACTGAACCCAACCATCGCCCCAGTACCACTCGTGAAATCCGTCAATTCCCTGACTCAATAACAGCCGCAGACAATTGTGCTCAACAATATCAACGTGATGCTGAACTGCCACGGGGCCCAGCCAACTTGTAAAGGTCAAACCTTGAGCAAATTCTTCCGGCAAACCGCTAGACAACTGCTGCGGCCACAGCCACTGCTGCAATTGACTCGGACGCAACAAGCTGTCTCTAATCGCTGTTTCGGAAGCTTCAAGCTCAATCCGCAGGTTGCTTTGTTGAAAATTACCGAGCATAGCAATTTGAAATTTTATATAGGAACTTTACGTAACTTAAATGTAACGTAATTGCACCGAGTTCGATCGACAATCGCGATCGCACCCTCTGAAAATTCCCCTACATTTAGTAAAAAAATTTACCTATTTGGAGAGCGGTTGGGGAGTAAAACTAGAAACAACTGCCACAATCCGCGCCGCCACAATCGAGTCCACAACAATCCGCGCCGCTACAATCGAGCCCCGAACAATCCGCGCCGCTACAATCGAGCCCCGAACAATCCGCGCTGCCACAATCGAGTCCAGAACAATCCGCGCCGCTACAATCGAGTCCAGAACAATCCGAGATTCCACAATCTAGCCCTTCAATACAGTAATTTTCACCCTGAGAGCTTCTGCGAGGAGTTTTCCCCTGAGATTTTGGTCGATCGGATTTTGGTTCATCGTTACCCTCGAAATTGGAGTCGTCACTGCCAGATTCACTGCTAAACCGGGCTTTCAAGATGTGATTCGCGCGCTTGCAAGCCGCAAACCGGCGGCGCGATGCTTTGATCGCCCCAAACAAGCCGAATTTGGCGATCGCGCCCTTGATATACTGCGAGCAAGACTCCCCCCCGTACAGCACTCGGTGAGCGCAATAAAACCCTTTTCTCGGCGAGATGTGTTTCTGGTATCCGCTAATAGAAGCTACAGCTAATTGTCGGAGGGCTGCATCAAAGATAGGCGTTTGCATTGGTTTCTCATACGTTAGGTATTTCCTTCCTGCGAAAAACTACAACCAACAGCTCAACAATTCCCCCCGCCCCATCCCTCGCGCGATGCCTATTTTCGTATCGAACTGTTAAGCTCTGTTTCATTTCATTGAAATCTCCCCTGCTTCACGCCACCGCATCCCAAGTCCGTGATACCATCACACCTGAGTAATGCCTATAGAAAAAAACTGGAGAGAAAAGCTTTGACACTAAGGGTTGCAGTAGTAGGTTCAGGCCCTGCGGGTTCTTCCGCCGCCGAAACACTGGTAAAAGCAGGCATCGAAACATACCTATTCGAGCGTAAATTAGACAACGCCAAACCCTGCGGTGGGGCGATTCCCCTGTGCATGGTCAGCGAATTTGACTTGCCGCAAAGTATTATTGACCGCCAAGTCAGAAAAATGAAAATGATCTCCCCCTCCAACGTCGAGGTGGACATCAATATTGAAAACGCACACGAATACATCGGTATGTGCCGCCGCGAAGTGCTCGACGGCTTCATGCGCGATCGCGCCGCTTCCTTGGGTGCAAAACTGATTAACGGCACCGTTCACAAATTAGAAATTCCCGGCAACAATACAGACCCCTACACTCTCCACTATGCCGACCACTCCGACGGCAGCGCAATGGGTATTCAGAAAACTCTGAAAGTGGATTTGGTAATTGGGGCTGACGGCGCTAACTCTCGCGTAGCAAAGGCGATCGACGCTGGCGATTACAATTATGCGATCGCCTTCCAAGAGCGCATCCGCCTGCCGGAAGATAAAATGGCTTACTACGAAGACTTAGCCGAAATGTACGTCGGCGACGACGTATCTACCGACTTCTACGCTTGGGTGTTCCCCAAATACGACCACGTAGCCGTCGGTACCGGCACGATGAAAGTCAATCAAGCCAGCATCAAAAAGCTGCAAGCAGGCGTCCGCGCCCGCGCTGCCAAAAAACTGATGGGCGGTGAGATTATTAAAGTGGAAGCTCACCCCATCCCGGAACATCCGCGTCCTCGCCGGGTTGTCGGCCGAGTTGCTCTCGTAGGCGACGCCGCAGGTTACGTTACCAAGTCTTCTGGCGAAGGTATCTATTTTGCCGCCAAGTCTGGCCGGATGTGCGCCGAAACTATTGTTGAGATTTCCAATAAAGGCGCGCGCATTCCGACTGAAGAGGAAATCAAGCTTTACCTGAAGCGGTGGGATAAAGCCTACGGCATTACTTACAAAGTTCTCGACATTTTGCAGCGCGTGTTCTACCGTTCCGACGCTACCCGCGAAGCTTTTGTGGAAATGTGTGCCGATCGCGATGTGCAGAAACTCACATTCGATAGCTACTTGTATAAAACAGTAGTACCAGCAAATCCTTTCATCCAGATGAAGATTACTGCGAAAACCATTGGTAGCTTGTTGCGTGGCAATGCTTTAGCGCCTTAATTGCCTGCTGGAGAACTTCCCCCAGCTCCCCGACTTTTTGGAGAAGTCGGGGAACTCAAATTTTATCGCACATTGTATAAAAAAGCGCGATCGGTTAAAAAGCCGATCGCGCTTTTTTAGATATACTCTTAGTCTGCGGAGGCAGACTTTGTGTGTGTAGTAGCGGTTTCAACCGCCGAGTAACAGCAAACCGATGATTAATTCAAGTTCAACTGCACTAAAGTATCGGGGGCGAGGAAGTGGGAAATGTGATAAGCTCGCTCTTCTGTTTTTAGCAGGATTTTTTCGTAGAGGTAGCGGGTAGCTCGATCGCCCAAACTTTCTGCTTGTCCTGCTTGACGCCGCAGCAAACCGAGGATAGCTTGCTCAGCAATTAAATCGTGTTCTAGCATTTGGCGGCAGGAATATACGCCGTCGGCTTCCGGCTCAAAACAGCACAACTCAGCTAACTTGCTAAAGGTAGCTGCTGGTATGCCGCCCAACCCGTTTAACCGTTCGCCCAACTCGTGGACGCTATCTTGAGCTTCTCCGTAGCTTTCTTCAAAGAATTTGTGCAAGGAGTAAAATTCTGCCCCTTCCACCACAAAATGATGTTTTTGATATTGCAGGTATAGAGCCTGAAAACTGGCCAGCAGCGCGTTCATTCCTTCACAAATCGGTGCTGTGACGGAATGTTCCAGTAGAACTGGGTTTTCGGCTATGTGGCCAAACGGTCTTAATGCACTCTGAGTCTGGGCCATGTGTGTTCTCCTCTCAATAGGCAGTTTTGTTGCCAATAGACTTCAGTCTAGCACCCTAGATTTACCAGTCAAGCAGAGTCTGCCTCAATAGTGGAATATTTTGTAGAGTAGGAAAATTTTTTTCTAAACCTATTGAGAATAATTAGCAGTTGGGTTATGCTTAAAAAGATTCTCGTTCTGAACGCTTCCTGAAAATGGGGCGAACCTTCAGAAGGCAGAAGGCAGAAGGCAAAAGGCAGAATTTTTCAGGAAGGGCTTGCGATCATCTTTGATGTTCTGCTGAAATCTGGCTTTTAACTTCTGCTGGCTACCAGTCAGGGTAAAAATTAATGCAAATTATTACTGTTGTTAAAAAATGAATCCAGCAGATCCAGAATTAGAAGTTTGTGACATTGTGCAAGTGAGTTGGCTAGATAGGTGGCAAGTTTACAAACGCTTGCAAGAGCTAGAAATTCCCTGCTGGTGTGCGGTAGACCAACCTTTGCGGGCAAAAGTCAACACTGCTAAACAAGCGGCTCAGTTAATGAGCGTGTTGAGGCAAGTCAGTGCCCCTCGATACGAACTGGTGCAGTGGCTGGAATGCTGCTGGCAAATTGGGTAAAGGTAGAAGGAAGTTCGGCAACGAGCAATGTACAAGATGTAACGGATGTAAGGGATTTAAAGGAGTCATAACAATGTATAAATCTGGCAAGCAAGTTTCCGAATTCAGTTTAGAAGGAGAAATCCTCGGCCTAATTATTGAAGATGGCTGCCAACTTAAATATTTGCGAATTAGCAACGATCGCGGAGTAGTATATCTTGTTAAACTTTGCAAGGAATTGCGGGCATTTCTGTCGCCTATTTTGACACCGGGGTTGAGAGTTCAAGTTGTAGGTGAGAAAGAACTTAACTTGAAAAACGGTAAAATAAAACTTAAAGCTCGCAGCCTCAAGCTGGCTCAGGGTCACAATGATCGATCGCACGAACACCTTGACTCCACCAATGGGCCTGTTGCAGTATTGACATCGGACGATCGCGCGATCGCTACAACCGAAGTCACATCTCGCACAGCACCTCAAACTGTAAAAGCTCCGGCAAAAACCCAAACCAAAATATTAGTATGTCAAAAATCAGACTGCCTGAAGCGGGGCGCTGGAGGAGTCTGTAAAGCTTTAGAAAATGCTTTGAATGCGCGCGGTTTAGAAGACGAAGTGACAGTACAGGGAACCGGATGTCTCAAACAGTGTAAAGCAGGCCCAAATATAGTTGTGATGCCCGACAAAACTCGCTACAGTCGCATTGCACCGGCAGAAGTTCCAGCAATCATTGACAAACATTTTGCAGTTGTTAAAGCTTAGGCGATCGCACGGATGCCGCAACAGTGCGTTATAGATCGGGAAAAATTATTTTGATAGGACTCTGGGCGAAAAACTCACAGGCGCATCTTACGCCTTAATTTGAGTTCGGGTTGTAGTTCGATCGATCGCGCCACTCGATTCAGACGCTATTGTCCGAAAAAACAGAAAAAATGACAACAACTATCACTCAGGGGCTTCCTTGTGTAGAATCTCTAAGGATAGACTGTATCTGAGACCCTGTGAGTATTGGGATAAAAAGCCATGTCAGAAGCTGATCTTCGAGCCCATCAGCACCAACCGCACCCTGCTGTTCCATCCGATACCGAACCATTTCAGTCAGATTTTGCTGCTACTGGGGGTTTTGAGCCGATCGCCCCCGATGCGACAGACACTCCCGCAACGGTTCCCCAACAGCCAGAAGAAGACTGGCAAACAGTAGATTTTCCCAACGCCATCAGCGTAGATGCAATTCCCACAAAACCGGAAACAAAAAATTCGCAATCTCCGACACAGCCGACTGAGGCGGGCTCGCCCCCGATGTCAGAGAATCTAAAAAATCTGCTTGGGAATGCCGAACAGGCCAAGGGCAAAGGATCGACCCCAGTCACCCTTATGCAAGCGCTGCACGAATGCAACCGCGACCTTTTACAGCGCATCGCGCAGCTAGAAACAGCTCTCGAAGAGTCCCAAAAAACCTTGCAGAATCGCGAAACTTTGCTAGAACAGCGGACTGCAGAACTCGAAAATACTCAAGAACAATTGACGCGGTTGTTTGGCAAAGTGGAAGTTTCCCATCAAACCCTCCAAAGTCAAGAAATTTTAGTCGAAAGTTTAAGAAGTCAGTTGGCAACCAGCCAAGTCAGGCTAGCGACTGTTGAGCGAGAATGTGCGTCTACTGTGCAGCGCTACAACGAACAGTTACACCAGTTAGTAGCCACAGAAAATATTTGCAGGGAATTACGAGCCCGCTTGCACCGCCAGCAGCGCCACACTCTGCAATTCAAAGCTGCCTTGGAAAGAAGTTTGGACAGGCCGCAGGTAAAGTCGCCAAGGATCGAGCAGCCTGACAATAATCTGGACACCGCCAGCGCACAATTAGAATCTTTGCTCGCGGCGGTCAAAAGCTCTCAGATGCCAGTGCCGCCAGCCTTCAACGCTTCCCCTGTCCAACCTTGGTCGGAACCAGAAGGGCTTCTAGAGGTAGCCGCTGCTGCCGAGGCGATCGAGCCTGAATCCCCAGCCAATCTGGAACTCAACAAATTAGCCGAAGTATCCGGCATTCAATTGCACAAGAGCGAAACCTACCAGCCTGATGAGCCGGCAACTGAGTTGGCCGAACCGGTTGCGGAACCTGAACTGCCGATGGCTGAGTCTGAACCCGCCGAAACTGCTACCAAAGTGGAGGCTCAAGAATTGGCTAGGGCTTTTCAAATTTTGAACTCTGTTGAAACCTTTGGCATTCAAGAAGTGCGATCGAGTGTGGCAAAACCTACAGCAGTCGCCCAACCAGACTGGCTGAGCTTGATTGCCAGTCCGCTGCGGGCTTCTAAAAAACGTCGATCGCTAGCTGAAATTGAATTGCCGAGTTTTCGATAGCGAACTGAAGTTGCTAGTTTTGAGTCAACACTCAAAACTCAACACTGCTTTGTAAAACTTATCTAAACTTACCTAAAGCCATCTTTAGACACAATTCGGAGTTTACTTCCTACGCTGTTGGGTAGACGGCTAATCCCAAGATAAGTAGGCTATCCCCCTCAAGCCGAGGGTTCCCAGTTTAAAATGTTGATGCTGGCGTTGAAATCACGATCTAAAGATATGCCACAAGCGGGACAGTCAAAAGTCCGAATGCTTAGTGGCATATCTTTTTTAGTGCCACAATTAGAACAAGTTTTAGTGCTGGGGAACCATTGGTCTACCAGCACTAAATTTGCCCCATACATTTTACACTTATAATCGAGTTGACGTTTGAACTCGTAAAAACCTATATCCGATATTGCCCCGGACAGCTTGTGGTTCGCCATCATTCCTTGAACGTTCAAGTTTTCAATCTTAATTAGCTTAAAAGTTTGGGCTAAATAAGTTGTTAGCTTGTGAAGAAAATCTAAGCGAATACGAGCTATCCGTGCATGGAGCCGACGGATTTTATGGTAGGTTTTGCGCTGATTTTGGGAGCCTATTACCTGTTTTGATGCTTGGCGCTGCAAGGTAGCAAGCTTGGTTTTCGCTTTTTTTAACGGCTTCGGCGCCTCAAAGACCTGCTGAGTTGACAGCGTGGCCGCATACTTGATGCCTAAATCGATTCCTACAGCATTCTCAGGTTGTTGAACTGGCAAACGTTCGGCATCAACGCCAAAGGAAACAAACCAACGACTTCCTTCTTTTGAAATCGTAAAAGTTTGAGACACATAACCGCATTCTAGGGCTTCGTAGAGTCGAAAAGTTCCCAATGTAGGAATCTTGATCGTGCTGCCAGCATTTAGTAAAACTTTGCCGTTAGACGAATCAACTGTAAAAGATTGACCGTCTCGGCGACTAGCAAATCTTGGATGACCTGCTTTTCCAGAGCGATACCGACTAAAAGCATCTTTCAAGTCAATCAAAGCATTTTGATAAACTCGACTAGATAATTGATTCATCCAAGCGAATTCAGGCTGTTTCTTGACGTAGTGGGTGAGAACTTTTTTGACTTCGTTAAGTACCTGTGAGTCCGTGAATTGTCCCCCGCTATACATTTGAGTCCGCAAGCTCAACCCCATGTTAAACACTACCCGCCGAAATCCTGCGTGTTTTGCCATCAAGGTCGCTTCCCGGTTATTCAATTTGAGCGCTCGCTTGACGGCAAACACAAAACTTCTCCTCAACGATTAACTATGGATATTTTTAGCGAACTATTTGGTACTTAAGTCTTGCTCTTTTCTCCCCTTTCCCATGCCGTAGGTGAGAGCATAGCTGGTAGCCAACAGCCACAGCCAAACAGCCGGATACCGGGGTTCCAACCAAGGTTGTACCCTGCGGGCGAAGCTGGGAAGCCATCCGAACAGCAAACTGGCCAAAGCCAGCAGAGTAAAATTCAAGTAACTTCCCAGCCAGCGCCAAATATCCCCCAAGGTGACAAAATCTAAAATCCACAAGAGGAGAGAAGGGTTTTTTCCGGCTGCTTCGAGCGCCAGTCGATTGAAAGTTAGCCAGTCGGTTCTGTCTTTAATAAAAGTTTCGGCGACGGCGAGTTTTTGTGCTGCCAAAATACCGAAAAAGGTATTGAGCATTGAATTAATTCTTTGGGGTGGCAAACTGCTGCCGGTAGGAACCATCATGCCTTTAGAAAATAGCCAAGTTACTGAAACATTGCTCTGGTAGGCGCGAATTTGGTTTAAGTGATTTGCCGTCAACAAATTGTGCTTTAATGCTGTATCCAAAAGGTCTGTTAAGCGGAAAAGATTGCGGACAAGAGAGCCGAAGCCGGTGAAAACGAGGGGAGATTGCAAGGATGCTGCGTCGCCGATCGAGACTAGGCGATCGATCGCCACGGAGCGATCGCTGCTGTTGCTGCTAAAATGCCCCGGAATATAACCAAAGGTCGGTTTTTTCCACACCAATTTATCGACATCGCAGCGGCGGTATTCCGGCAAAATTGCGAAAAAATCCTCGTACATTTCCAGCAAAGAACCGGGGTTCTCTGGATGTACTTGGTGGTAGTGAAATAGATAAACTGTCAGTTCTGTGCCGGCGCCGGGAAACAACTCCCAAATGAGCTGGCGTCCGCGGGAAATGTCCCCGTGAGTGTGGAGTACATCCCCGTACTCGGAATCCCATATTCCCGGCTCAAATCCTCCGTCGATGACTGCTCCCACTGTCGGACAAACGCTGTCAAAAGTTCGCCCTTCGTTCAATTGCCAAGCGATGGGAGAAGCCGACCCCATTGCATCCACCAGCAGCCGTCCTAATGCAGTGCGATCGGCTTTTGTCGGCAAGTGGCGGCCCTGAACTACTACTTTTTCCGCTTCAACATCGGCTCTGATAAACTCAGTTTCGTCCCAGATTTCCCCGCCAGCTTCTGTTAGCTTCACTCCCGCTAAATTCAGCAATTTCTCTCCGTCCAAAGCTACATTTAGTACCTTCGGTGTGTGCAGAACTGGCGCTTTAGCCACGAGCGGATTGTTAGCATCAAAAAACTTGTTGTAGCCATCTTTGTATTCTCTGGCAATCAAAGTTTCGATTTCTGCCGCAGTAAATAAACCCAAATCAATTAAGCTTTGAATTTCATCCCGCGAAATATTCCACTCGCGATTCATCCGCCCGAAAGGCATTCGTTCAACTAGCAGCACCCGGTAGCCCAATCTCGCCATGACTGCGGCGTGAATCACTCCCAAGGCCCCGCCAATATAAATTAAGTCATAAAAAGTATCGCCAGAATCAGACACCAAAATCGTGTCTTCTGCCTTCTTCCCTGTTCCCTCTGCCTTCTTCCCTATTCCTTCTTCCTTCTTCCCTCTTCCTTCTGCCTTCTTCCCTGTTCCCTCTTCCTTCAAAAACACTACTTGTTTTGGCTTTTGAGGATTGCGAGTGCTTTCGCGCCAACGCTGTTCCCACCAGTAGACGCGCTTGAGGTCGTATTCGCCATTCGGCATTTTTTGGAAGTATTTGACGGTCAATGGGTAATAGGGGGCAAGATCGTCAAAAATTGACTGTTTGGAGAGGTCTATGACAGGGGGTTCCCGGTAGCGATCGGGAAACTTGTTTCTCACAGCAAGATTCAGAGCTTCCAGGAACTTTCTTTCTCCAGCGGGGGCGTCTTCTAGACGAAAGACTTTTAAATAAGTTGTGCGTTGCAGTGACCACACAAAGGTGGAAAGTTCTGTCGATCGCCAATTTTGGTTTCCTGAATTGGTGTCAGCCAATGCGGGTTTTGGATTGGCCTTTTGAGTTCCAGACTTGAGAACCTCGGCTGTTGTGGCCGGTGAAAGCAGGCGAAAACCGTCAGGAGTAATAATTTTTTCTCCGATTCCGGGATCGAATTCGTGCTGCAACCAAGTGCAGACGGCTGCTGTATCTGGTGTCGGGACTTCTAGATAAAGAATTTCTTGCATGATTAGGCTCTCAATGCTGAATAAATTAATAAAGATGGGGGAGTTGACAAGGGAGCAAAGTAGGCTATACTCCCGAATACTTATTGAGTTTTAACTGTCAGCCGAGAAGTCTCTCGGTATATTTAGAGGGGAAACATCTGAGCGCAAGCGCGAAGTACCCCAAATAAATTACGCCCGCGTGATGAAAGGCGCGTCGGTCGTCGCGGACGAAGACCGACAATTATACACCGTGAACACATTGAGTGATAATGTACCTCATGATTGTTGAAAAAGTTATAAACTCTCGCAGGAAATCTGTTTTTAAATTAACAACTTGCCAGAGACTTATATTGTTTACGAAGGTTGATTATTTCTTATTATCAGTATTGTCTTCGTGACCGACACCAACTATACTGTAAAAAGGTCGAAAAAGGAAGTTTCTTATGCAGCTAACTTACAAATACCGCCTTAAACCTACAAAAGCTCAACTAACAACCATTACAACACACCTAGAGCTTTGTCGCAGGCAATATAACTACCGACTAAGTGAAAGATTTAGATGGTGGGAGTCAACGAGAACGACTATTAACGCTTGCCCTCTGACTGCATCTATAGTTCCAATTGAAGAAGTCTATAAAAATATCCCTTTGACCAGGGTACAAACTAGAGATGGTAGAAAAAAAGATGAATTGGGTAATCCTTTAACGAAAAAAGGTGATGTTTTCTCAAACGTTGAAGGCGGTTATGTGCAATGGCAAACCATACAGTTAGCTGACTTAAAAAACACCAATAAGCTATTTCCTGATTATAAAAACCTATATTCTCAGGTTTTGCAGGATGTGGTCAACCGAGTGGAAACTTCCTTTTCAAATTTTACAACACCGGACAAAAACGGCAATCGTAGAGGTCAACCCAAATTCAAGGGTTTCCATTACTACAAATCTTTTACTTACCCTCAATTGGATAATCTCGATATTATCAAGGATGAGCAAAATAGGATTTGTATTGACCTCAAAAAAATAGGTCAAGTACCGATGTTTTTTCATCGTCGAATACCGACAGGTTTCAAGGTTAAGACTGGAAGTGTTATCAAAGAAGCAGATGGGTGGTATATTTCCCTGACGCTAGAAGATACAACAGTTCCCGTAACGGTTGTAGAAATTCAACCGACCGAAGAAAACAGTCTCGGTATTGACTTGGGAATCACCAATTATGTCTATCTTTCCACTGGCGACAGAATTGAAAACCCTAGGTTTTTAAGGAAATCTGCTGAGAAATTAGCAAGACTTCAAGCGAAGCTAGCTAATAGAGTCAAGAATTCTAAACCTTGGCAAATTATCAAGGGTAAAATTTCTAAACTCCACCAATTTGTAGCCAGGGCAAGGCTGGATTTTCAATTCAAAGCAGCACATGAGTTATTTAGCAAATGTGATGTTTTAATAGTTGAAGGTTTGAGTATCAAGAATCTGACTAGACGCGCCAAGCCTAAGACTGATATTGAGAATGGTAACTTGGTTTATTTACCAAATGGGCAAGCTGCTAAAAGTGGTTTGAATAAATCAATGCTTGATGCGGCTCACGGTCAATTTGTGACCGTCCTCAAATATGTTGCTGGGAAATTAGGTAAGAGCGTTTTGTTTATAGATCCCAATGGAACTTCTCAACACTGCTGGAATTGCCTCAATAAAGTACCGAAAGAATTGTCTGCGCGGTGGCATTCCTGTCAGTGTGGAGAATCTTTGGATCGAGACGAAAATTCAGCTAAGCTGATCAAAAAGATTGGCCTGAATTACAAAAGTGGCGGGGGAACTTCGTCACTCAAAAAAGCCTTTGCAAAAAAGGAAAAAGAAGCCTGCGGTCTAACTGTACCCAGTTGACCGTCAGGTTCGTTCACATAAGTTTACAATGTTCTCAGATTTTTAGGTTTTCGATCGCTCTTGCTCTCGGTTGGCCCGCAGTGGCTGAATATCTACTCCTTTCGGTATGCAATCTCATGAATTATCCCATTCCTACGAATCCTCAAGAAATGATTGCTTTGCGACAGCAGCCGCTGAATGAAGAATTGGTGGCGTCGGCGATCGCGGGTGTGATTCAAATAGCTCGATCGCGATCTCAGTCTTTGGATGAATTGAAGGCTGAGGTACTAGCCGACGACAATCTGCTCGATTTTGCTCAGAGGCTATGGCTGAGCGACATTGTGGCTCAAGCTTGGAACAATTTGCCCTAAATTCTCCCCATCCAAACCACCCTCCCGAACGCTCGCGTTAGACGGGGAAGGATGAGCGATCAAGCCGGCGACAACAAGCTGATGAAAGCTAGATTGTCCCGGAGAATTTGTGATGTTGTAAAAATTATGGTTAAGTCATTGTTAAATTTATCTATATTGAGCAAATTTCATATAGCAACCGCCAAGGCGGCGCCGGACGATATCGATTGCTGAAACCCTCGCTCTCATTACGTCGGCCTCCTGCCTCCTGCCTCCTGCCTCCTGCTATAAGTTGGCTCCCAGTTTCATAGGTGATCTGCATCGATCAAATATTTTAAAATGCCAATAATTTTACTAATATTATCAATAAAATAATCATTTAAATCAACTTCCATAAGTTGATTACTAAGCCGTAAAAATTTCCAATTGGTTCCTGTTGTGACCACTCCATATATTTCGGAAATATTATTGTTTCTTCTTTCATTAAAGATTTGAGCGGCAATCATTTCTGCCATACATTGTGGAAGCCCAGCTTGGATATTATCATTTTTAGCTTCTACTAAGGCGACCACGGGCGCTTTGATTAGCAATTGTTCGGGAGAACGACTAATCATAAAATCACAGAAACCCGTTAATCCTTTTTCTAAATCTACATTAAACTCTTTGCCGGAAAAAAAGCTAATTTGATACTTAAACTGCTTTCTAACTTCTACTAAAATAGGTGTGACAATTAATTCGGAGCGAGCTTTTTCGGTATTAATTGCTAAAGCCAAAGAAATGTTTTCTTGCAGAGTTTGGCTGAGAAGCTCGCTATACTCGGCTTCTGGTAAATCGGCAAAAATACCAACTTTGTCAGCAATGGTTATGCCAAAGTTGGTTTCAATCATTTCTAGGTTTGTGAATTGGCTGTATGACATTTTTCTTACGAGCCCAGGAAAACTTGACCATCAAAAATGAAAAAATATTGTTGTTATTTTAACATATTTGATGCTCGTTTTCAAAGGAATTTGGCATGAGTAACTTGGCGACTAACGCAACTCTACTTCTCGCTTGACTTCTGCCAAAACTCGATCGCCCCGCATCAACCGGTATTCTGCCCGCCAAACTCCCGGAATCACAGGAGAATTTGTACTGTTTCTTTTGCCGACATAACCCAACCAAGTGCGGCTGGGGGCTTTAATTTCATTGGTCTGATCGGCGATGGTTGTGCCGTTGGGTGCAAATAATTTGTATTGTTCGCGATCGCCCTTGAGCACTCCGTAACTTTGCACCCAAAACAACAAGGCTGGACTGTTTGCAGGGAGTTGAGTCCCGGAAAATTTTCCTTCCCAGACAGCGTTCTCGTCCGGCGGCTTATTGGCAAAACCGGCCCGAATTAAACCTGTGGAAATATAGTCTAGAGGTTTGTCCCAGATTGGATTGCGGGCGATGTTGCAGCCTACCTTCGCGTCGGGGCCGACAAACGGATCTACGGGTTTGCCTTGATAGCGAAAAGTTACGTGTACGTGGGGGAAAGATGCCATCCCAGAGTTTCCCACCATGCCCAAAACAGTGCCTTTTTGTACCTGCGTCCCCGGTTTGACGGCAACGCTGCCTTTGCGGAGATGACAGTAGTAGGATTCCCAGCCTGCGCCGTGATCGATCACTATGGCGTTACCGCATTCTGTGCCTGCGATGTTGGCTTTCTCTGTCTCGTTTTGTAAACGCCGATCGACCACACCATCTCGTGCTCGCAAAACTTTGCCTGCAGCGGAGGCAATAACTGGAACTCCTTTTGCCATTGCTTTGGCGTCGGGAATGGCAAAGTCTGTGCCGTCGTGGCCGTCGTAGGTTTGACGCCCGCAGCCAAAATCTACGGCGGTGGGGCCGGGTTCTCGATCGAAATACAGCATTACAAAACAGTCTTTGCCTAGGGTACAGTCGATCGGCTGGCCGAATTGCGGGTTGTTGGGCTTTTGGGCGACTGCGGTAGAGACGAGACGCTGGGCGATGGTGTTGGCTTCGGCGATCGGGGCACTTACTCCGCTGTTATTAGCACAGCTAGACAGACTTGTCAACCCCAAGGTCAACAAAATTGCAGAAATGTATTTTTTTGATAGTATAGTCATTCGCCCGTTGGATGTAAAAGCTGAGGTGGGTAGTGAAAAATCAATTAATGATTCAGAATAGAGGGGATCAAGAATCTAGACGATGGGTAAGGCGTTTTCGTTTCCTATATTTGTTGTATTATTTTGAGTTGGAAATTTTAAAATTTTAATGAGTTCAAGAATGGGTTCTAAAATTCGATCGCTCATTTCGATAATTCGGCTGGCCGGGCTTGCTGTTGCTGCTTTGGGGATGTGGGGATTTGCCACCATTGCCGAAGACGTGTTGGGAAAACAAAGTTACGCTTTCGATACATCTATTTTACTATATCTCAGGAGCCTTCACACTCCGCTGCGCGATGGAGTAATGCTGGGCTTTACCTTTTTGGGCGAGCCGAAGTTGCTGCTAGTGATTTGTCTGACGTTGGGTATTGTTTTGCTAGCGCGCAATCACCGATCGGAAGGTGCAACTATTGCGCTCGCGGCTGGGGGAGCGATCGGTTTAAATTTACTGTTAAAAAAACTTTTTGCCCGCGATCGACCTCAACTTTGGGAGCGCGTTGTTAATGTAACATTTTACAGTTTTCCTAGCGGCCACGCGATGATTTCAATGGTTATTTACGGTTTGCTAGGATATTTCTTGGGTGAACGCTTTCCCAAGCAGCGCTGGTCGATTTACAGCTTGACAGTTGTATTAATTGCTGCTATTGGTTTGAGTCGGCTTTACCTAGGAGTTCACTGGCCTACCGATGTTATTGCTGGTTATACGGCTGGTTTGGTGTGGCTGATTACCTGTATTATCACTTTGGAAATATGGAAGGAATTGCGTTCTTTTACTACGGCTTCTAAAGAGGAGTTTTTGTCACCAGAACCCTCTCCAGAAATAACTAATGACTAATGACTAATAACTAACAACTATTTGCTTTTGCGTAAAACACATGGCAATTCCTTTTTCGTAGTAAGCAGCCTCGTTAATGAAAATTGGATAAACGGTTGATTTACCTTCATACAAGAGCGACTCACCATCAAAGGTCAAAAACATCGGATCGCCGGGATTTAGGGCTTGATAATCTCTGGATTGCAGATCGGGATGAATCATTGCCTGAATTTCTCGGTTCTCGTTTCTGGGATAGTCGATCGCCCCAATGGTGTGATAAATAGTCAGGGGATTCTTTGCAGCAGGCATTGTGCCTTGATTGTAGGATTCTACGCAGTCTAATATCGTGCCGACAACTTGCTCAGTTTGCTGAAATAAAGACGCATCTAATATCCCTTGCGGGACTGCACCAACTTCCAGCGTACCGCCTAATTCGGAAAGCGATCGCAGCAAAGGACTATCATGATTCTTGGTTGTAGAAGCGAGTAGCTTGATGTGGGGATACACAGAGGTTAAATAAGCGGCTAGTTGCAGGTTAAATGGATGATGGCTGGCGAGAATAAAAGTTAGCCCCATGTTGGATGTGGTGCTGTGCAAATCGATAATTACGTTGGGCAGATGAGTGTTTTTTGAGCTAAAAATGCCGTAGATTTCTTTCGCCCGCTGCGCTTCATAGCTGGAGAGATGGGGATTTTCTAAATCTTGCTTTCTAAAGCAGCGGTTGAGGTCGATATCGATGTAGCGTGTCCCGATTTCGCAAGCTTTGGGATTGGCTAGCAGGGCGATTGTTTCAAAAGTCGATCGCCCAATTAACTCTGGCGCGCGATCGAATTTCTTCACGAGGTAAATTCCTGTGAGTTCATTTCCGTGGGTTCCTCCCACTATGGCAACACGTTTAATTTGGTTCATAAACAAATAACTTCCTATCCCCAGCGTAGCACCATTTGTCATCTGTTGGTAAAAAACATGAGAAACGCGGTTTCTTTGTGTATTTATCGTTCCCCAACTAAAAGCTTGTAGAAACCGGGCTCCTCGCCCCATGCGTGAATCTCAGAAACCGGGTTTCTCTCGATATTTCTCATCACCCAACCAAAAATTCGTAGAAACCCGGTTTCTCGCCCCATGCTTAAATCTCAGAAACCGGGTTTCTCTATGCTTCACCCATCCCCAGCGAAAATTTAACAACAGTTCGATCGTGTTTCGAGCGCCCTCATCTGGCAGGATGAAGCATTTTAAATTTGGGCGATCGCGAGTATAATAGTAAATAGCTAAAAGAGGAATTTTAGATATGGAATTGAATGAGTATTTTGATTTCTTGGCACCAGATGATATTCGCATTAAAGGACACCGCATCGGGATTGAGACGGTACTGTACGAGTACCTGCATCGGGAACGCACCGCCGAAGAAATTCAGCAATTCTATCCATCTCTAACTTTGGCAGAGGTTTATGCGACTATTTTGTATTATTTGGAGAACAAAGAAGCAGTAAGTCGATATTTGGAAGACTGGTTGGAGTGGTCGCACCAGCAGCGAAAAATGCAAGCAGCAAATCCCCATCCGGCTGCCGAAAGATTGCGAAAATTGAAAGCAGAATGGGCAAAGCAAACCGCGAACCAGAGTGATTGAGAAATGGCGTTTAAATATTTGATGGATGAGAATGTTACTCCCGTTTATGCTACACAGCTTCACCGGAAACGGCCTGATTTAGTAGTTTGGTCGGTGGGTGACATCGGTACGCCTCCGAAAAGTACGCTCGATCCTGATATCTTGGTGTGGTGTGAAGAGCATAACTTTATTTTGGTGACGAACAACCGCAAGTCAATGCCCGTGCATTTGGTAGATCATATAGCTGAAGGTAGGCATATTCCAGGGATTTTTATTTTGAACTCAGATTTAAGTATTGGGCAAAATATTGAGGAATTGATTTTGATTGCTTATGGTTCGTTCGATGATGAATATCAAGATCGGATCGTCCATCTTCCTTTAACATAAACGGGACTTATGCGCGGGGGATAGGCCATGCGTGAATCTCAGAAACCGGGTTTCTCTCGATATTTCTCGTCACTCAACCAAAAAATTCAGAGAAACCCGGTTTCTCGCCCCATGCGTAAATCTCAGAAACCGGGTTTCTCTCGATATTTATCGTCACCCAACCAAAAAATTCAGAGAAACCCGGTTTCTCGCCTCAATGCCAAAAATTCCTGTCACAATAAAATGAATCCTAGCAAGAGACAAAGGGCATGACGCGAGAGGAAGCAGGGCGGCGAATTGACCAAGCAGCCGAGGAACAATTGACGGAACTGGATTTGGCGGGGTTGGGGTTGGAGGAATTGCCGCCGGAGATAGGCAAGTGTACGGAGCTTGAGAGGTTGGTGTTGGGAAATTTTGCTATGATAGTTTGAGCGATCGCACTATTATATATTCTGTAAATTACCAGCTATGAACATTCAGTTGGTTGACTCCTTAATTCAAGTCATTGAGTCGCTGACACCTGAAGAGAATTTGCTGTTTCAAGAAAAACTCTCGGCTAGGGCGATTCAGAGTACGCCTGGAGTCTGTGGAGGAAATGCCCGGATTCGCAACACCCGCATTCCTGTTTGGACACTGGTTTCGCTTCACCAACAGGGGGCTGATGAGGCTGAGTTACTTCGGAATTATCCAGGTTTGTCGGATCGCGATTTAGAGAATGCTTGGCGTTATTACGATCGCGACCGCGAAGAAATCGATCGCATTATTGTTTCTCATCAAACCGATGATTGAAAGGGTGAGGCTGTATTAAGAGTGAAAATTTCCCGATCGCAATGGTCGAGCATTTGCGTAGCCTTGACTGTGATGTTTTAACTTCCTATGATTCTGGTCAAGCGAATCAAGGGATTCCTGATGACGAGGTTCTCCGATTTGCTACTGAACAAAATCGGGCGGTAATTAGCTTCAATCGCGATGATTTTGTGGCGCTACACCGTCGCGGTGAACATCATGCAGGAATTATTGTGTGTAAAGACGATCGAGATTACTTGGGACAAGTTACTATTCTTCATGCCTATCTTCAGGATGTTGATTCGCTGTTCGATCGCCTGATTCGCATCAAAAAGCAGAATCAGCCTGGGTTGAGTCATCCGGTTTTTGTGGTTCAAGAGTACGGGCGATAATTCCCCCCCACCAAGCGAAAAATCCTGTCACAATAAAATGAATCCTACCGAGAGACACAGGGCATGACGCGAGAGGAAGCAGTGCGGCGAATTGACCAAGCAGCCGAGGAAAAATTGACGGAACTGGATTTGTCGGGGCTGAAATTGGAGGAATTGCCGCCGGAGATTGGCAAGTGCACGCAGCTTGAGACGTTGGTGTTGGGGAAGGTGGAAAGCTGGATGTGCTCTAATAGTGGTACAACGACTCTGAAGCTAATCATCAATCAATTAAGAACACTGCCAGAGGAATTACGATCGCTCTTAAATTTGCGATCGATCGACCTCAGCGGCAATCGATTCGGAAAAATGCCAGAATTGCTGCTGGAAATGAAGCAATTAGAGAGTTTAAATTTAGTCTCTATTGGTTTAACAGAAATTCCAGATGCGATCGGTCAACTGTCGAATCTGACAGAGCTTAACCTCAGTAACAATCAGATTACATCCATCCCAGAATTCATCGGCAAACTGTCGAATCTGACACAGCTTGACCTCAGTAACAATCACATTACATCCATCCCCGAAGTCATCGGCAAACTGTCGAATCTGACACAGCTTGACCTCAGTGGCACTCTGATTACATCCATCCCCGAAGTCATCGGCAAACTGTCGAATCTGACACAGCTTGACCTCAGTCGCAATCTGATTACATCCATCCCAGAATTCATCGGCAAACTGTCGAAGCTGACAGAGCTTAACCTCAGTAACAATCAGATTACATCCATCCCAGAAGTCATCGGTCAACTGTCGAAGCTGACAGAGCTTAACCTCAGTAACAATCAGATTACATCCATCCCAGAAGTCATCGGCAAACTGTCGAAGCTGACAGAGCTTGGCCTCAGTAACAATCAGATTACATCCATCCCAGAAGTCATCGGCAAACTGTCGAATCTGACAGAGCTTGGCCTCAGTAACAATCAGATTACATCCATCCCAGAATTCATCGGCAAACTGTCGAATCTGACAGAGCTTAACCTCAGTAACAATCTGATTACATCCATCCCAGAAGTCATCGGTCAACTGTCGAAGCTGACAGAGCTTAACCTCAGTAACAATCTGATTACATCCATCCCAGATGCGATCGGTCAACTGTCGAAGCTGACAGAGCTTAACCTCAGTAACAATCTGATTACATCCATCCCAGAAGTCATCGGCAAACTGTCGAATCTGACACAGCTTGACCTCAGTGACAATCAGATTGCATCCATCCCACAGGCGATCGGGCAATTGTCGAATCTGACACAGCTTTACCTCCGTAACAATCAGATTACAGTCATCCCAGAGGCGATCCGCAGCATGGAAAAGCTGGAAAAACTGGATTTGCGGGGTAATCCGATGCCAATTCCGCCGGAAATCCTGGGCCCAAACGAATACTATGAAGATCCGGGTGATTTGCGTACCATTCTTGACTTCTACTTCCAAACCCGCGATCCCAACGATACCGAAGAACTCAACGAAGCCAAACTTTTGATTGTCGGCGAAGGCGAAGCGGGAAAAACTACCCTAGCCAAAAAACTCCTCAACCCCGACTACGAGCTCGAAAAACAAGAACCAAGTACCAAAGGCATCGATGTGATGCGCTGGGAATTCACACAACCTAACGGCAAACCTTTTCGCATCCACCTCTGGGACTTTGGCGGACAGGCAATCTACCACCACACGCACCAATTCTTCCTCACCGAACGTTCTCTCTACATCCTCCTCGTCGATAACCGTCGCGAAAACCCCAACCTCTGCTACTGGTTGAATATCATCGAACTCCTCAGCAAAAGCAGTCCCGTCTTCCTCGTTCAGAACGAAAAACAAGACCGCCGCTGCGAAATCAAGGTTCGCCAACTGCGCGGTGACTTTGACAACCTAGAAAAAGATTTTGCTACCAACCTCGCCGATAATCGCGGACTCGAAACCCTCCAACGCGCCCTCCAAAACCGCATCAGCAACCTCGACCACATCAGTACGCCCATCCCCAAACGCTGGGCTAACGTCCGCCACGTCTTGGAAAACTACTCCCAAAGCCAAACCCGCATCGATGTTTCCGAGTTTTACGAGATTTGCGTTAGCCAAGGCTTCAAAAAGTCCGAGAAACGCGCCATGCTGAGTTTGAGCAAGTATTTGCACGATTTAGGAATTATCCTGCACTTCCAAGAAGACTCCCACCTCGATCAGCAAGTCATCCTCCGTCCCGAATGGGCAACTAACGCCGTCTACAAAGTCACTGATAACGATGGGGTGAAAGCAAACTGGGGATACTTCACCCAGGAAAATCTCAGCGAAATCTGGCGAGACGACGAATACGAGGACTTACACGGTAAGTTACTTGAATTGATGAAGAAGTTCAAAATCTGCTACGAAATCTCCGACAAATCCGGACAGTACATCGCCCCGCAACTCCTCAGTAGCGAACCTCCCGATTACGAATGGGACGACACAGATAACCTAATTTTGCGCTACGAATATGACTTCATGCCCAAGGGTATCATCACTCGCCTCATCGTAGAGATGCACAGATTAATCGATCGTTCTAACTCGTCTGGATTTGCAGAAAATAAGCCAGGTATTGTCTGGCGCGATGGAGTTGTCCTCACCGATGGTTATGGCAAAGCCGAAGTCATCGAGGATTACGAGAAACGAGAAATCCGCATTCGAGTTTCTGGGAAACTGAAACAATCTATTTTAGATATCACCCGCCACAAACTCTCGGAAATTCATCATAAGCTGTTTGACGATCGGTTAAAATACAAAGAATTAATCCCGTGCAACTGTCCCAAATGCAAAGGAGATAAATCGCCCTGCACATATCCGTTCAATACTCTTCAGGATTTCTATAGCGATCGCCAACAGAATATCCAGTGCCAAAAATCTTATCAAATGGTCAACGTGCGCGGCTTGATTGCAGATTTCCCCGATTACTCGCAACAGCGGGAAAAAGATCAAGATCGAGCTTCGGGAATCGAGCGACCCGATCGTGTAGATTCTTCTAGTTTTCAGCCAACTATCAACATCCATAATACTATGACTCAAGATTCTCCTAAAAACCAATTCAACGCTCCGGTATCTGGTGTTGTGGCTAACGAAAAAGCCGAAGTGACTAATAGCACATTCATCCAAACTAATAACGCGAATACGGCAGAACTCAGAAGTGTTGAATGATAGGAAAAGATTGCTAAAATTGGCCCAATAATGTATAATTGCAGAGTTATAAATTATTAAT
>NZ_JAUBOZ010000002.1:0-47335 GCF_036700475.1 Microcoleus sp. T2B6
CCCACACCTCCTACTCCCACACCTCCAACCCCAACACCTCCTACTCCAACACCTCCTACTCCAACACCTCCTACTCCAACACCTCCTATACCAACACCAACCCCAACACCAACCCCAACACCAACCCCAACACCTCCAATACCAACACCGACACCTGCTGGAATTAGTGTTAATGCTGCAAGTGGATTAACCACGACAGAAGCAGGCCAAACAGCCACATTTAATGTCAAACTCAACAGCCAACCTACTGCTGATGTCAAAATAGATTTAGGAAGTTCAAATACAACAGAAGGAACAGTTTCACCTGTCTCGCTGACTTTCAATTCTGGTAACTGGAATGCAGCGCAAACGGTAACATTAACAGGTGTTGATGATAATGTTGTTGACGGCGAGCAAGCTTACACGATTGTTACTGCCCCTGCTGTTAGTGCGGACAACAATTATAACGGCTTAAATGCAGCCGATGTCGCTGTCACCAATAGCGATAATGATACCCTAGCCAACAAACGCAATTCTTTATTCATTCCCCTGTCACCCGGGCAAGTTGTCGCAGAAGCTGACCTTGACGACCCCACTGTTAAGCGACAGCGCTTATCTAACGTCAAATTTGACTTAATAGACGACCCACAACAGAGTTTAGACGAAGGGCCGCTCAACCTTAACTTATTCAACGATACGTCTTTTGACGTAATCATTGACAAAGTACAAACCTCATCCAATGGACAAAGTTGGGTGCGGATTGGCAGAATTCAAGGTGCTTTAGATGACAGTGAAGTCATCTTGACCAACAGTAAAAAGGATGGCGTGGCGATCGGCAATATCAGGTATAAAGACAAATTTTACCAAATTCGTTATGCAGGTAACGGTCTGCACAGCATTCGAGAAATCGACCAAGCAGCCTTTCCCGATCCTGCCGAATTTAACCAAGAAAGCGATGCAGTTCCCGTCCCCAGCGACAGTTTGGCTGACCTTCCAGACATCAGCTACGATTTGACTGGCGACGACCCTGCGGTAATAGATGTCATGGTCGTTTATACCGCGTCAGCCAAAGACGCCGAGGGGGGTACTGATGCCATGAATACCTTGATTGACCTGGCCGAATCTGAAACAAATTTAGGTTACGAAAACAGTGGCGTCAACCAGCGGATACGAATAGTACACAGACAGGAGATATCCTACACCGAAAGTGGCAATGCCAGCACAGATTTAGGCAGACTCCGCAATACTTCCGATGGTTTTTTAGACAATGTTCACCAACTGCGGGACACCTATTCGGCTGACATGGTGAGCTTATTTGTTAATAGCTTAGATTACTGCGGTCTGGGTTACGTAATGACAAGTCCTAGCTATGGGTTTGCAAATTCAGGCTTTACTGTAGTCAAGAGGAGTTGTGCAGCAGGAAATTACAGCTTTGCCCACGAACTAGGACACAACCTAGGTGCTGACCACAATTCAGAAAACGCTTTTAGTGCTGTTTCTTATCCCTATTCTTACGGCTATCGGGATACCGCCAGCCCAAACACTTTCCGCACCGTAATGTCTTACCAAAGCGATCCTCCCACTACGCGGATTAATCGCTGGTCTAATCCCGATCGCACATATCTCGGCGAACCCACAGGAACGAGTTCCACAAATAATGCTCGCACGCTGAACAATACTGCAATTTACGGTGCTAATTGGCGGCACTCAAATGATAATCTTGAGAAGGCAAAAACTGTCAGCGGTAGTTCTTTTTCCACAACTGGCTTAAATGTCAATGGCACTAAACAGACAGGAGAATTAAATCACGCAGGTAACAGCGGTGGTAAATCTATTTGGTGGTCTTGGACAGCCCCAAGTTCTGGCCCGGTAACAGTTTCTACGGCGGGCAGTTCCTTCGATACTTTGCTAGGGGTTTACACTGGCAGTTCAGTTTCTAGTTTGGCGACTGTTGCTAGCAATAATAACGACCCTGCTGGAGGTCAAACCAGTCGAGTCAATTTTACTGCTACTGCCGGTACGACTTACAAAATAGCAGTAGATGGCTTCGGCGGATCGTCAGGTTATATTAATCTGAATCTGAGTCCTGGCGTCAACCGTCCGCCAGTCTTGACCATTCCGTTCCGTGAACAAGGTTTGAGCTTGCAACCGGGTTCGAGTCCTGGCAACTTGCAGTTTACTTTTCAAAACAACACTTTCACTGACCCCGATCCCGGCGATACGCTGACTTACACTGCTGATTGGTATGAAAATGTGAGCAATTTCGAGTGGCGAAATGTCAGCGGGGGGCGATCGCCAATCCCGACAAGTTGGAACCGCATTAGTCCCTTACCAACAGGAATGAGTTTCGACGCCAGCAGCCGCACTTTCAGGGTTGACAATAACTTGCCGCGCGGTCAAAACTACTGGATTCGGGTAACAGCCAGGGATGCTGCTGGTGCATCGGATATAGCATTTTTCGATGTTTACAATCAAGGTCGGGGTTCTGTAATCGACGGTTACATTGCTGGCGCTACTGTGTTCTTTGATGGTAACAAGAATGGGGTAAAGGATGCGAACGAATCCTCTACAATAACGGGCCCTAAAGGTGAATACGAACTCGATATTCCCTTGGAAACCTTTGACAAAAATCAGAATGGGGAAGTTGATCCAGAGGAAGGCAATATAGTTGCTTTTGGAGGCACTGACACCGCTACTGGTTTGCCACTAGAAACACCCGTCACAGCACCTGCGGATGCTACTGTTGTCACGCTGTTAACGAGTTTGGTAGTGGATTTAATTGATAAGGGAGTTGCACCGGAAACAGCGCAATCTCTTGTCAAATCTTCTCTGGCGATTCCCCCTGATGTTGACATCACCGATTTCGACCCGATCGACGCTACCAACAACAATCAACCGGGCGGAGTCCAAGTCTTATCCGAAATGGTCAAAGTCCAAAACTTCATCACTCAAACCAGCGGTTTGATTGACGGTGCTTCCAGTGCAGCTAGTCAGGATATTGTCAAAGCTGTTGTCAGTTCAATTACCGTTCAAATTCAATCCGGTACAGTTTTAAACCTCAGTAATGCAGCAGCCTTAGAACCAATCATTCAGCAAGCAGCAGCTAAAATCCAGCAAATAGACCCCAGTTTTAACAGCCAAACTGTTACCCAAATTACCTCCCAAGCTGCGACTGTAATGGCAACAGCCAATCAGCGCATTGATAGCGCTGTCTCCAACCCAACAGGAACCTCAATTCCTGAATCACTTGCCCGCGTCCAACAAGTAGCTTTAGGCCCAACTACTCAAGACTTCAAATCAGTTGGTAGCGGAAATAAACCTATTTCCCAGGTAGTTGCTGACAATACAGGTACTGCTTTAGATAGGAGAATTGAAGCTGTAGTATTGCCGGCTGTGATTGCAACTCCTGTTGTCAGCGGCGATGTAGATTTGGGCAGCAATTCCCCGAATGCAATTCTTGGTACCAATGGCGACGATATCCTGACTGGCGACAGCGCGAATAATTTGCTGATGGGCATGAGGGGCAATGATTCCCTCAATGGAGTTCTGGGGAATGACTCGGTTTTCGGTGGCAAAGGTAGCGATACTTTGCTCGGAAGTAGCGGTGATGATACCTTATTTGGCAACCGTGGTGCTGACATTTTGAATGGCGATGATGGTAATGATATGCTTTACGGAGGTAAGGGAGATGATTTACTGACGGGCGGTTTGGGACTTGATACTTTGACGGGAGGCATGGGAGTAGATAAGTTTTTACTCTCTACGAATTCCGGTACTGATACGATTACTGACTTTGAAGTCGGTAAAGATTTGTTAGTATTGGGTAACGGACTGATTTTCTCGCAATTGGCGATTGTCCAAGATAGCGGTTCAACTTTAATCCGGTTGGCTGCAACCGGAGAAATTTTAGCTTCTATTAATGGGGTATCGTCCACTCTAATTAATGTCGCAAATTTCGGCTAACTTTAATAGCAAGTAGTCGCACATAAATCGTATTTATGTGCGGCTATCAGAGAGTGGGGCTAATAGTTTAGATGCAGAAAGTAGATATACTTACCAGAAATCGTTATAAATTCCACTCAATCTCCGGGACAAGGCTAGACTTGGGCGCATACATATTCAGTAAAACTATATCTATATTGCCACTGCGTGCACCAATAAAGATGGCTATAGTTATACTTACTTATTTTGGCAATTAAGTGGGATTGAATACCGGCTCAATTGCCGCTCAATACCCTCTTGCTGCTAAATGCGAAGCGCGTTATGGCGAAGGATTCTCGGAGGAATTATGATGAACCTAAATTTAGATACTATTTTCTCATCGCTGATGAACCCGGCCCTGAACGAGTTTCAGGTTTGGGCTTTGCAAAACCCGGAGGAGAGTCTCAGCAAAACGATGCTACCTCCGATCGCCCTGATTGAGGGTTTGATTGCCAACGAACCCACGTATTTGCCGATAAAACGGCTGGCTTTTGGAGCGAACTTTTGCTGCGCGGGGCAAGTCGTGATGGGAGAGTTTGACACGCTGGAAAAAGCACTCACATCGCCCCAGGCGCGCGGATGGCGGCTTGGTACTTCTGTACTCGATCCCGATCGCGCGCCCAACCAAGATGTCGGCGGTAGGAACCTTTTCCTGCTGTCTTTGTCCGATCGCGCCACTGACGATACCAGCAACCACGCAGCATTCCGAAGCTGTATGCAGAAATATCTATTCAACAGTGCGACAACGGATCGCCAAGGGGACGAAATCGCCCGACGGTTGCTGCTGAGGCTAGCTGCAGATTATGCCGAGATGTCGCACGGTGCGGGGGGAGCGTTTTTTACCGATGTCAAGCGGGGTTGGATGGGATTTTTAGTCCGATATCTGCACTACGTCATCTTTGGGATTAATCCAGACGATTCAGAGTCGATCGAACTTCTCACCGAATTACATTACACTCGCCAAAGCCCGCTGCACTACTTCGCAGTCATCGGCAACCTGCTGCAAAGCCTGAACCTGTTTGGACACGGGGATTTGTCTACTCTAATCGAGCGTGCAGCGACTATCTATGAAAATTCCCCAGCTTTAGCCGACTTCCAGGAGAGCTCGGAAAACAACGGCATGACTAAGCGGGAATTGGCAAAGCTGATGACATCAATTATGGGCATAGCGGGACTGCAAGGCCCCCTGCACCTAGGCTACACGGCAATGGGATACCAGCCTCTCCCCGCCTATAAAGGACAGCAGACGGCCGAAATTAACCCGACTGATTTTTGGGACGAGCTCGATTTGGACGATCGCCAGTCGATCGAGCTGTTCCTCCTGGAATGCGCCCGCCTCTGGGCTCCCGTCAGCGCCACGCACCGAGTCGCGACAGAGCCTTTCACCGCAACGGTAGCGGGCAAAGATCGCACTTTCCCTGCCGGAACCAAGGTACTGATACCGCTCAGTTTGGGGCTGCTAGACGAGAGTTTCTGGGGTTCTACGGTATACGAATTCAACGCTAAGCGGGAGAATCTGTGCCCTTTTCATATGGGATTTCATTCCGTGGGCGATCGGAGTGCGGGACGGATTTGCCCCGGTAAAGACATCGCACTCAAGATGCTCGTGGATGTTGTGAGTACGGTAGGCAAAGTGCGACGAACCTCTGAGCCGAATTTGCAGGGGTAATTAATCCAAAAGCTCGCATCAGATAGCGGTTGAAACTGAGATATAGCCTTTCGATCTCTCATATGAGGTACTCATGGGCATCGGGCATCGGGCATCGGGCATCGGGCATCGGGCATCGGGCATCGGGCATCGGGCATCGGGCATACCTCACCACGCTTGAGAACCGCTATATTACACAATTCTCAAGAACAGGCAAGATGCCTGTTCCACAAAGAATTAATTGCTTGTGGGGTGGGCATCCTGCCCGCACATAAAAGCCTTATTGAGAATGGTGCAAGATGTGAGTTGAAACCGCACGCCACACAAACGAAGTCCGATCGATCGACTCAGAAATCAAGGGGGTATCTAATAGGAAACCAAAGCACAACAATTTTGAGGATAAATAATACCATGTTAATCGAACAAAAGCAACTAAAAGACATCGCGAATTGGATGAAAGTAGAACATCCAGCCGAGTTACCTGAAGTCCTGCAAGGTATCTTTTTTATGGACGGGAATGTTTTACCAGACCATTGTCTGACGATGCACAGTTCAGACTGGAATGCTGACCAACTGACGTTATTGCTGCGCGTTTTTGCCCCTGTTATCTGGACATTTCATTCATCAATGGCGGGACGGATGTTAATTTATTTTGTCAAATTTTCTCGCTTCAGCTACTTGTTTCGATTCTCTGATGCAACTTTGCAGCACGGACACATTTCGCCGATAGTGTTTGGATGGTGTGTGCCGCAGTGGCTTGTAGATTTTTTGATCGATCGAGATCCGAACACTCCGAATGGAGATATCTGGCATCGCACAAACTCGTTTTTCGGCAGACCTGCTGAGAGCGGATATATACTCCGCAGGATTGTAGACAAAGATGGCAACTACACATCAGCTTTTCCAGATATGCTTTCTAAAGTGGAGAGTGATTGTTTAATCATTGGCAAAGAGTGAAACTATTTAGGGAAACTACAAAACCCGCTTAATTAGGCGGGTTTTGTCGATCGAAGTGGCGGGAATAGTCGCCTTCATGGCATCATAGAAACTTGTCCCTCACATAATTGAAATAGATGACCGCTCAAAACTCCCCTGTTTCGCCCGTCACCTGGATGGAAGACCGAGTTCTGCTAATTGACCAAAACCGGCTGCCGAAAGAATACGGGGTAGTCGAAATTAGTCGCTGCGAAGATATGGCTGAGGCGATTAAAACTATGATAGTCCGAGGTGCTCCGGCGATCGGGGTTGCAGCAGCCTACGGGATGTATTTGGGGGCGCGAGAAATCGAAACGGGCGATCGTACCGAATTTCTCGCTAAATTAGAACAAGTTGGCGAGTTATTGCGTTCCACTCGTCCCACTGCGGTTAATTTGTTTTGGGCAATATCGCGAATGCTCAAAACTGCCGAGAGAACTAGCGGTTCTGTCGAACAAGTGCAAAAAACATTGTTAGAAATGGCCAAAACCATTCAAGCAGAAGACTTGCAAACTTGTAAAGATATCGGCGACAAAGGTTTAGAAGTTCTCCCAGCTACACCGGAAAAATTGAACTTACTAACTCACTGCAATGCAGGTGCATTAGCAACAGCAGGCTACGGTACTGCTTTAGGTGTATTTCGTTCTGCTTGGCGAGAAGGAAGACTCGGAAGAGTTTTTGCAGACGAAACTCGGCCCCGTCTCCAAGGTGCAAAACTAACCACTTGGGAATGCGTGCAAGAAGGAATTCCTGTCACATTAATAGCCGACAATATGGCAGCCCACTGCATGAAACTCGGCATGATTCACGCAGTAGTTGTCGGTGCAGACAGAATCGCTGCTAATGGCGACGCTGCTAATAAAATTGGCACTTACAGTTTAGCAATTGTTGCCAAAGCTCACAATGTCCCCTTCTTTGTTGCCGCGCCTCTGTCAACAATTGATTTTGAACTTTCCGACGGCAGCAAAATCCCCATTGAGGAACGCGATCCAGTTGAAATGTATCAAGTTGGAACTACGCGAATTTGTCCTGTGGGAGTAGAATTTTACAATCCCGCTTTTGACGTAACTCCGGCGGAATTAATCTCAGGAATTATTACTGAACACGGCACGGTTGCTCCTGGGGCGTTGAAACAGTTTCAGGCAAAACAATTAGTTTAATTGTATGTTTCTCAACCGCTCATTCCGCCTGTTATATGTGAAATTAAGCATGATTTCTAGCAGCCGCAACTGGCAGCTCAAAGTTGCGATCGCAGCTCTAACTCTGCCAGTTGTTTTCAGTCCTGTCTCGGAAGCTCAAGTGTCACAAACGCTTAAAGCTAAGGAATCACAAGCGAAAAATTTTGTGGGTTCGATGAATAAAGCCCAGCAAGTTTACTATGCTGAAAAAGCAGGCTTTACAAGTTCTGTTTCCAATCTATTGGTTTATCTCGGTCTCCAAGTTAAACCTAACTCAGCCAATTACAGCTACTCGATCGGCATGGTGAAAAAAGGTGCTGTATTTAACTACGGAGTATCGAAGCAAGCTAATCTCAAAAGTTTTGTGGGGGGAGTATTTTTGGTAGGAAACAATACCCAAACAATCTTGTGTATAAATGCTGCTCCTGGCAAGACTAAACCAGCTAATCCAACTAATACCAAAGGGGTTTTAGCCTGCGGTGCTAATACAGCCAAAGTTGCTCAATAAATCATGTCTAATTTACTGGGTAATTTAGCAAATAACTGGATAGTAAATGCAGATTTAGCTAAGCAATTGCTGGAACAAGAAGCTACTTTACTAGATGCTCGCGCACCTATTTTAAAGTGGTTTTGTCGTCTCCCACCAGCTATTCCCGTAACTTGGCAGGAATTTTCGCGTTCCGACTTTCCCCACAGGGGAAAAATTCTCGAAAACAACACAGTTTTAACTCAAAAACTGCAAGCAATTGGTATTTGTCAAGACAAACCGGTCATAGTCGTTGCCGATTCCGTGAAAGGGTGGGGCGAAGACGGGCGAATTGTTTGGATGTTGCGGACTTTGGGACACGAAAAAGCAGTTTTTGTCGATGGAGGATATCGGGCTTTAATCAAAGCTGGAATTAATCGAGTAAAAGCTGCAAACAATCGACAGAAAACAGGAGATTTTGTAATATCTCGCCGCTCGAATTGGGAAATTCAGCGGGATGAATTGAAAGCTATTTTAGGAGATGATAATTTAGTCATTATTGACGCCAGAGAGCCGCGAGAATATGCAGGTAAAACGCCTTACGGAGAACAGCGGGGCGGCCACATTCCCGGTGCGGTTCACCTTTACTATAAACAGTTAATGGACAAACAGGGAAAACTGCTGAGTCGTGGGGAAATTGTCGCTATTTTGCAGCAAAAAGGAGTTTCGCAGTCAACTCAAATTGTGAGTTATTGTACTGGGGGAATTCGCTCTGCATGGTTGACTTGTGTCTTGACAAATGTGGGATTTAATGCTAAGAATTATGCAGGTTCAATGTGGGAATGGTCGGCTTCGCCAGCCGATAGCTATCCCCTGACAAAAAATTAAAGCTAGCAATTAGAAATTAGTCGTAGGGTATGTCAGTCGTAGGGTGCGTCAGAAGAGAGTCTCTCAATTACCGATACAAGAAACCTAGCTGACGCACCTTACTAAGCCAATTAGTCCTAGGGTGCGTCAGAAGAGAGTCTCTCAATTACCGATAAAAGAACCCTAGCTGACGCACCCTACTGAAGCCAAAACGCCCATGATTCTAATGGGAATTTAACCTTGACAAACGCGCGGGCTTGAGGTTGAGAATTTCAACCGACTTGTTCGATATACTGAGCGAGATCGTCGCGCAGGCGGCTGAGTTCGGCTTCGGTGGTGACGCGCACGCGATCGTCCCTAACCGTAATCAGCACTTTTGCAGCAAAAGGAGTTGGCCAGATATTCGGGTTGCAGAAAACTTCCAAAAATACATCTCCTGCATACCGATATTCCATCGGTTTTTGGGGAGAAGCTTTAGCGCCAGCGGTTTTGGCTGCTACAGCTTTCAAGCTTTCCATCAAAGCTGCAATTTCGCTTTGCAAATCCCGCGCGGCTTGCGGGGAAAAGCTAAAGGAGACAGAACCTTCGACTAAATTCAGTGTCAGCGGAGAAAGAGACATGGGCAATGAAATTTAACATACTATTGTTAATGATAAAAAATATAGTAACCCAAAAGAAGTACATTCCAGCTCAATTGGACGGCGAAACTGGTATTAATTAAAAATTGTCTCAAGAAGCTAGGCTAAATTAATGAATATAAATCTAGTCGCAAGCTAGATTCAGCAATACTTTTAACCTTTTATGACTTGATAAGCTTTAAACTAGAAGCCAGAAAACTTGACGGCTGAGCGAGGATATTTTATGGTTGCCGATAACCGTTCCGAAGTCCGCAAGGTTTTAATAATTACTTTATTACTAAATTTGCTGGTGATGGCAATTAAAGCAGCCGTGGGATGGCTGACTGGTTCCCTCAGTTTGCTGGCAGATGCTTTGCACAGCGTCACGGACAGCGCTAATAATATTTTAGGATTGGTAACTAATCATTATGCCAATCCGCAGCCCGATCGCGATCATCCCTACGGACACCAAAAATTTGATGCTCTTGGAGCTCTGGGAATTGCTGCTTTTCTGGGAATTGCCTGTTTTGAAATTCTCAGCGGTGCTGTCGAAAGGCTGATTAACGGGGGTAAAGTTGTCAAAATATCCCCAAATGAATTGTGGATTTTGCTGATTGTACTGGGGATTAATATTTTTGTCACTTTTTACGAGCGCAGAGTTGGCCAACGTCTCGGTAGCGCGATTTTAGTGGCTGACGCTCAGCACACGATGAGCGATGTTTGGGTGACAATTATGGTTATCGGCGGGTTGATTGGTGTTTGGCAAGGGCAGGTTTGGAATATACCTCAACTGCAATTCCTGGATGTGTTTTTGTCTTTTCCTGTGGCTGTTTTGGTATTTAGCAGCGGTTGGAAGGTTTTAAGGGAAAATCTGCCTTGGTTGGTGGATGAAATGGCGATCGCACCGGAAGTTATTCACGCGATCGCGATCGATGTACCGGGGGTTGTCAACTGTCACTCGATCGCCTCCCGTGGCGTTGTAGGGCGTCAAGTATTTATTGAGATGCACATGATTGTGGATGCTGTCGATGTAGAAACAGCTCACCGGATTACAGAAGAAGTAGAAGCCCGTTTGGAAGAACGTTTTAGCCCTGTACGCATCTTAATTCACGTTGAGCCGCCGGCTTACCATTCCGACCAAATTAGCTACGATTCTGAAGAAAAAAAAGAAGGAAAGAGGAAGCAGGAAGGAGGAAAAATGTAGGGTGTATGCCAAGCAAACAGCAGCTTGAGGGATGAAGGAGGAAGGCGGTTTTTGCGATCGCAATTCCTCCAATTTTTTAAATGCTATCAAGGGAATTAAAGCGATCGCACTTAATTTAGTGCTAGTTTTCCACAGGAAAAGGGGGGTTTTCCACAGAAATCAGCAAGTTTTCCACAATAGCTTTGATAATTATCGAGCAAAAGACTATTGGTACAAGTTCCGAGTTTTTTGGATTTCTACGGCCATTTTCTGTCGCAAGTCCCAAGGAAGCAGAATTTCGACTTCTGAACCTAAAGCGCGCAACCACCTCAGCGGGTAGTAGTCTGTCTCTCGGTAAGTGACTTGGTAGTAAGCATCGTCGGTTGGGCGAGACTGGAGGATTTGTAAAAGTGCCGATCGATGTTCTGGGTTGGGAGTGTATTGTGTGATTAATGTGGCGGCGCGATCGATATCTATGGCGGTACAGGTATGGTGAATGCTGATTCCCTGCATATAACTTTGATGAAAAGTGCGATCGAACCGTAATACCATCAGCGCAGTTTCTTTATAAAAATCGCAGCCCCAAGCTTCCTTTAACATATCGTTAACTGTTTTGGGAGTTGGCAGGTTATTTTCCTGATATTTTTCTTTGAGTAATTGCGGAACCCGATAATCTTGCCAATCCAAGGATTCTAGACGTTTTGAAATTATGCGATCGAGCCGATATTTGTACCAATTAATTTCACCTCTGGGGGTGCTGCCGTAGGCACACAAATATTTAGCTCGATCCATAAAGTAAATACAAACAGGATAAACAACGCACTCTTTAATCTGATCTAGATGAGCGCTGCGATAAGTTAATAGCAAAGGAGCGATGTTTTGAGAATCCCACATTTCCTGCACTTCGCTCTGAAATTGATCGACAGCATCTTGCATGGGACTAGATTCGGGTACGAGATAATCAACGTACAAAAAGACGCGGTGATTATCTTCATCAACTACCTCTTCTGAAAATTGGTCGGCTAATAAAGGCAAACTTGGGTCGAGAAAACTAAACATCCCCAAAGTAGCAGCGAGATAAGCCTGTGTTTTTGGAGTCAAGTTGCTGTCTGTATTGGGGTTTTCTGTTTGACTGGAAAGTGGCGGTATTTGTTCAACTCGGCGGTAGTTTTTACTTCTACCCGTCACGCTGGTTAACCGTTGCAGCAAATGCCTATCCACCAATAAATCGAAGTCATTTTGCAGCGATTTTCGCACCTGAGCAAATAACTTTTCTGCCAATAGCTCGTCTAAATCGAGTTCGGAAATTGCAATCTGTTTTCGTAAAGAGCGCCGCCACTCGTTTACAGACACGTCCTCTTTAATCAACCACTGTTTCGTTGTTTTGTTGCAAGCACAATTTGGATCTGGATAGTTGGCAATATCTTCTTGCTTTTCATCTTTGTAATTCTCGCCAAAGAAAGCTGCGCGCCAATCAGCATAGGTAAAGGGACTGCTAAGGGCAATATATCCCTCGTCGCTGTACAGCCAACTTAACAAAACCCATAACCTGATGGCGCGGGTGAGATTGTGAATTTGGTCGAGGGAGCCGTTGGCTAGCTGCTGTAAAATTTTGGGGTTGGGGGGATTGCGAAAGGTTGGGTTCACTGTCGTTTGGTGAATTTATGTTGTTTTTTATAGCGTAAGGGCGATCGGAAGGGGGTGTTTCCGATAGTATGCAATAATTGGCGTACAAGTTGAGCAAGACGGAGAGACAGGCTTTATGAGTACATCTGAGTTCGACAAGTACAAAGTTGACCACCTGTTTTTGCTGATTGGCGAGAACCCTTTGCCGAATTATGTTGCGGCGAGACTTTTGTTAAATCCAGGAGGTACGCCCTACCTTGTGTACACGACTGGTACAGAGAAGCCAGCCAAGCGTCTGCAAACAATATTGAGTAGCGAACCAATTGGTTTAAAGACAGCTCAACTTGTGTCGCTCAACGATGGCGAAGCTGATGCCTATCAGATTCAAAAGGCAATTCGCTCCAAGCTAGAAACTATCAAGGATGGAAAAATTGGATTGAATTATACGGGCGGTACGAAGGCGATGGCTGTACACGCTTACAGAGCAGTTTTTAGCAAAGAGCGTCCCCAGACTGTGTTTAGCTATCTTGACCCGCGTAAATTAAAGATGTGCATAGACAGCGAGAACACTCCCATCGAACCAATCAAAGTGAAACCAGAGATGTTGCAAGTTCAACTTGCAAAACTTTTCCAAATTCACGGCTTAGAGTTGGACGGAAATCCTACAAAAAAAGCACACTTACCGGAATTAGCAGCAGGACTAGCAACAGTATTTAAGGATGAAAATCAAGCAAAGCGTTGGTTTGATTGGTACTACAACGTATTCTGCCAAGAGGCACGCAAGAAGAAAAATAGTAATTATGGTGATTGGAAAAGCAAGTCTGAGCTAGCGGGATTATCGATATCTGTCGAAACAGCACCGCCAGCAGTCATTAAATACCTAAAAAGAGAAAACTTGGTTACACCGGATGATAAAATATCGTTACAAGTAGTACAACAAAAAGGAATTTTTCCGGAAATCAAACATTTTTGTAAATACTTGGATGGTTTGTGGTTAGAGCATTATGTTTTGCAGCAAGTCAAAAATATTGCCGATTTGCATTCCATCAAGGACTATGGACTTAATTTTGAAGTTCCTCTTAAAGGAACTAGAAATGGATTTGAATTTGATGTAGCGTTTACACGAGGTTATCAGCTTTTTGCGATATCTGTCTCAACAACTAGCAAAAGAGACTTATGCAAAGTAAAGCTGTTTGAAGCCTACTTACGAGCGCGACAAATGGGCGGTGATGAAGCAAGAGTCGCTTTAATTTGCTGTACTGACGAACCAGATACTCTCAAAGCAGAGGTAGCAGTGCTAGATGACAAAAAGATTGCTGTATTTGGACGTGATGACCTAATGGATTTAGCGAGCAGGATTGCAGAATGGATTAAGCAAAATGATAAGGATGCAAGATGAAAAATTTTACTGTCACTGTACTAGATACAACAGGAATTCAACCCTACATTTTCGGTAGCAACCGCCTGCGCGAAAATATTGGTGCATCTTACCTAGTTTCTCAGGCAACAGATGACTGGGCTAGAGAAGCTTTAGATACTTTCGCGCGCAAAGATATAAATCGAAAAGTTTACGCATTCGCTCCTAAACAACATCAACCAGATGCAAAACCGCGCATCGAAGATGATGGACTAGCTGCTGAATTAGTTTATGCAGGTGGTGGCAATACAATCTTGCTGTTTTCAGATAAGAAATATGCCGTGCAATTTACTCAAATTTTGAGCAAGCGAATCTTAGAAGAAGCACCAGGAATTAATCTTGTAGCTGTTCATCAAGAATTTGATTGGGATAGTCAATCTCTATATGATGTCGTTCAGAATTTGATGAAAAATGACTTGGATGCCAAAAAGCGCAGCCGGATACCCTCTGCACCATTGCTGGGTTTGGGTGTGACTGCAACTTGTCGATCGACTCAGTTAGTCGCTGTAGGTGAAAGTGAAAAATTTGAAGATGACGAACCCTATCTTATTTCGACAGAGATTGATGCAAAAATTAAAGTTGTTTCTAAAGCTAACGATAAACTGCAAGCAATGTTTTCCACTTCTTTAGATGCCTATGAATTCCCTCTGAGAACCGACAAAATGGGGCGTTCTGAAGGAGATTCTAGCTATGTTGCTGTGATTCATGCTGATGCCAATGGTATGGGTAAGCGGTTTCAAAATTTTGGCAAGGATAAAGGCAACCGGGACTACATTATCGATATGCGTAAACTTTCCCACAGCGTTAATCAGGCCGGTATTAATGCACTGAAAAAAGTAATAAAAATACTGGTTGAATCGATTGAGGTAGATACAGATGGGAAGAGAAAGGTAAAAGGTAAGTTTGAAATAAGAAATAATTATTTACCCTTCCGTCCTCTAGTCTATGGTGGTGATGATGTCACGTTCGTTTGTGATGGACGCTTAGGTTTAGAACTGGCTGCTATGTATCTTGAAGCACTCGAAAACCAGCCAATTGCAGATAATGAGGATATTAAAGCTTGTGCAGGAATTTGTGTTGTGAAAACTCATTATCCCTTTGCACGCGCTTATCAACTTAGCGAAGATTTGTGCCGAAAAGCTAAAAAATTTGTTAAAGATGAAGACAAAGGAGATTTCTCAGCTTTGGATTGGCATCTAGCAGCCAGTGGCTTAAGTGGATCGATTTCTGAAATTCGCGATCGCGAATTTCAAGTACCTGCAGGTAATTTGGCAATGCGACCTATTAGTTTAAAACAAGAAATAGATAGCGATTGGCGTACTTGGCAAGGTTTCACCAAAGTAGTCAAGCACTTAAATGAAGATGAAGATTGGAAAGGTCGTCGAAATAAGGTGATTGCTTTACGAGATGTACTGCGTCAAGGAATTGAAGCAACTCAGAATTTTCTCAAAAACTACAGAATAAAGGATGAGCAACTGCCAACTTTCCCAGAATCTAGTGGTCGTAGTGATAATTTAGCTAAAGATGGTTGGCTAGATGGAGTATGTGGTTACTTTGATGCCATTGAAGCGATGGACTTTTATATCTCACTGAGGGAAGAATCAGATGCCGATTTACAGATTGAAAATAAAACTGCTGAGTGATACAACTTTTGGACGGGGAGATGGAGTCGCAGGTTTAATTGACCAAGAAGTCGAACACGATTCTTTTGGTTTTCCCTACTTGCGGGGGCGTACTCTCAAGGGATTGCTGAGTGAAGAATCCGATAACTTAATTGCTGTGTTAACTAATCATAAACAGGATTGGGAAACAGTTGCTTGCAATTTGTTCGGTACGTTGGGGAGTACCATCGGCACAATTGCAGCAGTTCATGTAGGCGATGCTTCCTTGCCAGAGGATTTACGCCAAGCAGTTGCTCATCAGATTCAACAAGAAAAGGAACAAGAGAAAAGATTAACAGAAAAAGATGTACTTTACTCTCTAACAACTATCCGTCGTCAAACTTCTATCGACTCACAATCCGGTACACCAGATGAGGGGAGTTTGCGTTCATTTCGTGTAGTTTTGCGCGACCTTTGTTTCACGGCTGACTTAATTTTTGAAAAGATGCCAAGTGATGAAATGCTATCGCTTTTAGCAGTTGGTGCGTTGGCACTCCGGCGCTTAGGAAGTGGCAGAAATCGAGGTCGCGGTCATGTGCAATGTACGTTAAATGATGCAGATGGTAATGATATCACGCATCACTATGCCAACTATTTTGGACAAGGAATTAAGGAGAAAGTTGCATGAAAGCAATTACTTTAACATTACAAACTCAGCAACCAATTCTCGCTACTTCATTTCAAGGCGATCCCAACAGTGATGTATCGTATTCTTACATTTCTGGTAGCATGATTCGCGGTGCAATGATTGGACGTTATATGAGGCAGAATCAGTTAGCAGAACTGGATTTAATCAATAAGGAAGTGAAGCGATTATTTTTCGATGCCAACAGTACGCGCTACTTAAATGCTTATCTTTTGAGTGATGAAAAGCAACCGCAACGTACTCTTCCCCTGCCTTTATGTTGGTTCAAGGATAAGGATGAAGAACTTAAGGAGGATTCGCCTATTACTGTCTATGATTTCAGTATTGAGAGAGGAGACAATCCAGAAACTCCAAAGTCTGTTGGTGAATACTTCTGGAGAAAGGAACGGGGAGTTGTCAAACTATACAAAGAAAAGCGGCGGATTAATATTCATAATTTTCGTGATCGCCAAAAAGGACGTTCTACAGATAATCAAGGTGAACTTTTCCGCTACGATGCCCTAGAGGCGGGACAAACATTTCAATCAGTCATCCTCTGCGAAGATAGAGACGCGATCGCAATTCAGATGTTATTAGTCACCGAACCAAACATCTGGCTAGGGGGTTCTCAAAGTGCCGGATACGGACATACCAAGATTATAGATGTAAAATCTCTTAATGATTGGGATGAAATTGGAGATCCAGCAGAAAACCGTGAAAATAATGAGGAAATTTTAAATATTACACTTTTAAGCGACACGCTTTTAAGGAATGAATGCGGTCAAGCTGTAGCAGATCCAAGGATAATTAAACAAGCTATTGAGGAAGTGTTAAATATCTCATTACCTGAACCTAGCAATGTTTTTGTGGCTAGCACTTTAATTGGTGGATTTAACCGTAAATGGGGATTGCCTTTGCCTCAAGTACCAGCATTGGCAGCAGGAAGTGCGATCGTTTTCAAAGATATTGAGATAAATGAATCACAAATTAAACAACTTGAAGCCTATGGAATTGGGGAGAGAAGAGAAGATGGTTTTGGTCGAATTGCTGTAAATTGGTTAAAAAAAGAAGAGTTTTCAGCCAGTTTAGCTAAACCATCTAGTAGCTATACTTCTTTGAAAAAAGAAAGTTCACATCTTTTGGCTGAACAAATGGCACAAAGATTGTTAGAGCAAAAGCTAGAGCAATATCTTCAAACAAAGGTGGGACGTTTCAAATTGGATGAATGCATCACTAACAGCCAACTGTCACGACTACAATCTGTGGCACGACAAGGACTTCCCAATGGCGATTGTAGTTTAGTGATCTCGCTGCTCAACAATTTACCATCGAATGCTAAGAGTCAGTTCGATCGCACAAAAATCGGCGATAAATCATTCAGACAACAGCTAGATGAGTGGTTGAGTAACCCAACTGATTGGATTAATGGAATAGAAGTAAGAATTGCTAATATCGATCGCAAGTTTGATGACGATCGCGCCAGAGAAGATAAGCTAGCTGAAAAGTACACGCTGCGGCTGATTATGGCGGTAGCGAAGAAGGCAACTAAGGAGAAAAAATGATGACTCAAGAACGTCTAAAGCGCTGTCACCGCCCGATCGCCCAACGCATCATTGTACGGGGTACGTTAATCTTAGATACGCCGACTTGCTTGGGAAGCGGTGATGCAGAGAGTCCAACGGATATCGCATTGCTGAGAGATAGCGTGAGCGACTGTACGCTTTTAACTGGTGCATCGATTGCAGGTGCTTTGCGAAACTACTTGCGGGAGTACCAACACGGATACGGTGTAGAGGAAGAACAAAATGGCGATCGGGCTACTAACTTATTTGGTGGTACTCGTCGCGATCCTGAAGGCGAACAAAGTCCATTAATTGTCAATGATGCTATTAGCAGCACTATCCCGACTGTGGAATTAAGAGATGGTGTAGAAATTGAACTCACAACTGGCACAGCCAAACCCGGCCATAAATATGACTTGGAACTGTTAGCGGCAGGAACAGAATTTCCGCTCTACTTTGAATTGCTCATAGAAAAAAATAAAGCTCAAACAGAACAGCAACCATTAATTAATTGTTTAGCATTAGCCTTAGAAGGTTTAGAACGAGGTGAAATCGGGATTGGCATGAAAAAGCGGCGCGGTTTTGGTCGCTGTCATGTCAAAGAATGGCAGGTTTGGAATTTTAACTTGGAAGATGCGATTGATCGCACTTCGTGGTTAAGTTTTGAACATTGGCATACAGGTTTATTTCCCGATCGCGAAACTTATTCATCAATTGCTACAGCTCTGGGAGTATCATTAGAGAATCAGGATGATAAGCGCGATCGCTTCCTCATCCACGCCGAATTCAAATTAGTCGGTTCTCTCCTGATCCCTTCCGGTCAAGATTCTACTGGACGCGCCCCTGATGTTGTACACTTAAAATCTCATCGACATAACGAAACTAATCCAGTATCAGTATTATCTGGTACGAGTTTAGCAGGAGTATTACGACATCGTGCTGAGAGGATTATTAATACCCTTGAGAAGCCAACAAGCATCATTGATGAAGTATTTGGCCCTGACTTTAGCAAGGATAAAAGCAAACAGGCAAAAGCAAGCCGTTTAGTTGTCCATGAAAAAGTTATCAAAGATGCAACTGAATTAGTACAAAATCGGATTGCGATCGATCGCTTTACAGGTGGTGCGTATCACGGTGCATTATTTGAGGAACAACCTATCTTTGGTGGTGATAAAACCATTGTCACTATTGAACTAGAGTTACGCAATCCATACAACCATGAAATTGGATTATTGTTACTCTTGCTGAAAGATTTATGGACAAGTGATTTACCTGTTGGAGGTGAAAGTAGTATCGGGCGGGGAAGGTTACAGGGAAAAAACGCAACCTTGACCCAGTATATCTGGGATCGGGAAAAAAAGTTACAGCATAAAGAGGTATGGACGATCAATCAAACAGGTGAAAAAGAACCCCTTGTAGTGAGCGATTCTGGTAGATTAGAAAAATTTTTTCAAAAATTAGTCAATTATCCAACTGAGGTATTGAATGCTAATGAATAAACCCGATTGCAAAACCCTTGAAGATACTCAGGATATTATGGATACGCCTTCTTTGTACAACTGGTTACAAGCTAAGGCAAAGCAGTATCAATTTCAAAACTTATTATCTCATGGTGACGATAGAGTAATTTGGTTATTAGCTCATGCTGATGATGGAGTAATTTGGGGTAAATTTAGAGGCGATGACTACAAGTTGGTGACATCAGGAGATGAGGATGTATTTCCCCAATTGGCTAAATTGCGATCGCCTACTCTCCAACAATGTCGAATCTTTGGTGAAAATGCTGAAGTTATGCTTTGGAAAGTCGGAAAAAACTGGACAGCACGTCTAGTTCAAGATGACAATAAACCAGAATGTCTACCAGATGAAGATCAAATCCTTTGGGGAACTCAAGTTGAGAAAGAATCAAATGGATTTAGTTTAGTTTCCGATGGTTCTCAAGGATTAAAACACGCTGTACCTTTAACTGGGATTACTTTCAAAGGTAAAGATTCTCGCCCCTTACGTTTGAAAGTACGTCATTATATTGATTATGATGAGAGCGGTGTAGCCAGAATTTATCTGAGTCGCCTGGTAGATTTATATTCTCATCCAAAAAAGTAGATTGTAGTAACCAGTTATGTAATTTCAAAAACACTTGTTAAAATAGGAATACATTGCATCAAGGAGGGAATTATGATCGCCAATAGTGAACAAGATCAAAAAATGACGGCGGCACAATACCTAGAATGGGAAGCCAAGCAGGAACTTCGCCATGAATACATTGACGGCGAAATTGTAGCGATGACAGGAGGCTCTCTACCTCATAATGACATTGCTCTTAACTTATACAGGGCTTTGTACCCTCATTTGCGTGAGAGGGGCTGTCGAGTTAATGTGTCAGATGCGAAAGTTCAGGCTCGTAAAAATAGTCGCTATTTCTATCCCGATTTAGTTGTCAGTTGCGATCCTGATGACTTGAAATCACGAGAATTTATTCAAAAACCGAAAGTGATTGTTGAGGTTCTTTCTCCGGGTACAGCGAATTACGATCGCACCAAAAAACTCAAATATTATCGCCAGATTCCGAGTTTGCAAGAATATGTCTTAGTGGATTCAGAAGAAATAGTAGTTGAGGTTTATCGTCGAGGAGAAGGTAAAATGTGGCTTTATTATGAGTATGAAGCTGGGGAGGCTATCGCTCTAGAAAGTATTGAGTTTGAATGTGCGATCGAACTTTTGTATGAAGAGGTTAGTTTTGAGCAAGAGTCAGAAGATAAATAGAGATTAAGTGAAATTACTGAACTATAAGGAGATTGAATTATGAATCCTAAACATATTGGTGAAGTTCCCGCTCACAGAAGAGCGATCGCACCTTACAACTTTGTCGAACTTCCCGATACAGTTGTCGAAGCAGAACTACCTTTACCAGAGGGCGATCGCTATCATCCAGATTATCACACAGGAAGGATTGAATGCACTTTGACCACTGAATCTCCTTTGTATATTCGCTGTGGACTAACAACGAAAGAATTTCAAGCTATTAAAGAAGCAAAAGATTTACCTGATTTTTTCTACACCGATCCAGCATCTAAATCTGAAAAACCCGTTCTTCCTGGCAGCAGCTTACGTGGAATGCTACGAACTTTGGTGGAAATTGTCAGCTTTAGTAAAATTGACCGCGTAACCGACAACAAACTATTCTATCGGTCACTTGGCGATCCGGCTTTAAGGGATATTTACCAAGCTAATTTTGTTGAAAATCTTGGCAAAGTACAAGTTCCGCCACATCCTCAATCTGACTGCTATCGAGCTAAAGTTAATGCAGGTTTTTTACGCAAGCGTAATAACTATTACGTTATTGAAGAATATGGCTATGGACGTATCGATAGACATACTATTAATAGAGTCATTCCTAACCTGGCAAATTACCCTAATATTCCAACTAAACCACTCTATCAAGGATCTAAACAAGGAAAAACTCCAAGCTGGACATACCAGCACCAAACTATCTATGTGGAGATGGATGAGCATGAGCAAAATTATTTCTTCCCTCGCCAAATAAACAGCAATGGAAAGGAGCGCCATCCCAATCTTTATTTACGCTTTCGTAAAGTTCACTCTGCTAGTTTTACTCCTGTACCAGATTTACAGAAAGGAACGCTTGTAATAACAGGAGATATGCAGCACAAGCATCTAGAATTTGTTTTTTTAGACGAAAAGTTAAATGAACATCCAGTCTCGGATGAAATGGTCAGACGTTTTCAAGATGATGACCAAGTAACCAAGTGGCAGGAAGATGCTTTCCCAAAAGATAACCCTACTCCTAATTGTCGTCAGCAAAAGGGATATCTTCGAGAGCGAGAACCTGTGTTTTTTCTGTTAAATGAGGATGGGAAAACAGTTCGATTTTTTGGTAGAGCGCAGATGTTTCGGCTTCCATACGATCTCTCTCCACTCGATTTAGTACCAGAATCACTAAAAGATTATTCAGTGAGGGATCTCCCTGATACTATCTTTGGCTATGTGAATGGGAAAGGACGAGATGTAGCTCGTGCGAGTCGTGTGTTTGTTGGCGATGCTACTTGTGTGTCTTCTGGTAATGTCTGGTGGAAGGGTGATTCAGAGAAGATAACCACACCCAAAATTTTAGCGAGTCCAAAACCAACTACATTTCAGCATTATTTGGTGCAAACCAGTACCGATAGAACACAATTAAAACACTACTCTCCTCAACCTGAGCAAAATAAAACAGTGCTTCGCGGGCATAAGCTGTACTGGCATAAGCCACATGGACACGAAGATATTGAAGAAACTGATACGGCGGAAATTGAGAAGAAAAAATCGCAATATACAAATATCAAACCAATCAAAGCAGGTATTTCCTTTAAATTCTACATTCGCTTTGAAAATCTGAGTAAGGTTGAACTGGGTGCGCTGTTGTGGGTGTTGAGTCTCAGCAGCGATAAATCGCAAACACTCAAAACTGGTAAAGAGGGTGAAAAATACTGTTTTTCTCTTGGTATGGGTAAACCGTTGGGGATGGGTGCGGTGAATATTGACTATGAATTGCATTTGAGCGATCGCAAAGAACGCTACAAAAATCTCTTTAACGGTACTAAGTGGAAAACTGGTGAAGAAGACCAATCTCAAACGCCTGAAAAAGAAGAAGAATGTGTGAAAGCATTTGAGAAATATATACTTGATTGGATTTCTTGTCAGGATTATCCAAAAGATCGAGATAGAGAACAACTCCAACACTTAAAGCAGTTGCCACGAATCGAAATGTTATTGGCAATGTTGCAATGTGAAGGTTTACAAAACTCACTCCATGCTGAGTATATGACGATTGAACCTAACGAGTACAAAGAGCGCAGAGTGCTACCAACTCCGTTACAAATAGCACGAATCGATGATAATCGCAGAGTCGCTCCAACTTTTTCACCAAGTACGCTACCAAGTGTTGTAGTTAAGTCAGAACGGCAAGTGGAAATTGCTAAAGCTGTTAAGTCAAAAAAGTTTGAGATTGGACAAATTTTGGAGGCTACTGTAGCTCGCATCAACAGCAATCACGTAACTTATCATATGTTGGAAGTCTTAAAGCTTACGGAGAAGGAGCCTAAAAAAGCAGCTTTATTGAGAGAAGGACAAGCAGTTCATGTAAAGATTACTGCTCTCAAAGAAGATGGGAGTATTAAAAGTGTCAAATGTGCGGATTGAGTGGCTTTCCCATAAAAGCGATCGCACTTCCAACTTTTTGCACAGAGGCTTTATTTATATCTAAACGGGCGGCTCCTTTCCTAATTTATGTATCACCTTGTTGATATGCTTTAACTATTTTTTCACTAAACTCTATCTGATAACGTTTCATTTTTGGATCTGATCTACTGAATACCGTGTACCACATACAAATGGAATATGCTGGATGATTACAAATACCGATCGCAACTTGGACAACGGTACAACATGGGTGGGAGTTGTGCGGACAAGCTTTACTTCCTAAAATGTTAGAGAAGAAGGCAGGGACGACAGGGATTGACACGGATACACGGATTAAGTATTGAGCGTGATTTACTTTTAAGTAGCGTGCGTCAGTTAGCATGATTTTTCCTACAAACCAACAATCTCACAACTAACGCATTTTGCAACAAATGATGCCTCAGAATCACACTTTCTATGCTGACTAAGAATCTCAAACCTGACGCACCCTACCCATCTTATCTATCTTTAGAGTGGTGACATAATTATGAAGTTTCGCATACTTTGTTGGCGCGGGGATTTTGTAGGACAATGTTCGATATGAAACTTTTAAAATTAAAATCAATGCTGGCGGCGGCGATCGCGATCGCCATTTGTTTAATTGCGATCGCCAGCTACGCCCAAGCCAACAAGACTTTAACACTGGCGACTTCCCCAGACTACCCGCCCTATGAATTTAAAGATACGGCTGTTAGCGGCAACGAAATCATCGGTTTTGACATCGATATTGCCAAATATATTACTAAAAAATTAGGCTACGAACTGAAAGTAATTGGCATGGATTTTAACGGCTTAATTCCCGCTTTGCAGGCGGGAAGAGCCGATTTTGTGATGGCTGGAATGACTCCCACAGCAGAAAGGAAAAAAAATGTTGATTTTTCTGACCTTTACTATGAAGCTCAAAATACAATTGTCGCCAATAAAGGCAGCAATTTGACCAAAGCTGAAGATTTAGCCGGGAAAAAAGTAGGCGTTCAACTCGGAAGCATTCAGCAGGAAGCGGTGAAAAAAATGCCCGGTGTGCAACTGGCTGCTCTCAATAGGATTCCTGACATCATTCAAGAAATTAAATCGAACCGCATCGCCGCAGGAGTCATCGAGGATACTGTTGCTACGGGTTATGCCGCAGCAAACCCGGACTTGGAATTTAACACCATTCCGAATACTGAAGAAAGCGGTTCGGCGATCGCCTTTCCGAAAGGTTCAAGATTAGTTCCAGAATTCAACCGAGTCCTCCAGCAAATGAAAGCCAGCGGTCAAATTAAGGAACTAGCTACTAAGTGGTTTTCTCGGCCGATTCCGCAAGAACCTGCTCAAGCAAATCAGCCTGCGGTAGCGCCCAAGTTCGGGTTAGATTTTGGCAAAATCTTGCCGAGTTTGCCTTATATTTTGTCCGGGCTTTGGGTAACGCTAACTTTTACCTTGCTGTCGGCATTTCTCGGATTTATCTGGGGAATCGTGCTGTCTCTGTTTAAGATTTCTAGCATTAAACCGCTGTTTTGGTTTGCCACTGCTTACACCTCAATTTTTCGCGGAACGCCGCTAATTTTGCAGTTGATTTTAGTTTATTTTGCAACGCCGCAGCTTACGGGCTATAATATATCTGCGCTGCAAGCTGGCGTGATTACTTTTTTCCTGAATTCTGGGGCTTATATTTCCGAAACAATCCGCGCCGGAATTCAAGCCGTAGATAAAGGTCAAAAAGAAGCCGCAGAATCCCTTGGCGTTCCCTACAAACTGATGATGGGCGATATTATCTTGCCGCAAGCGTTGAAAAATATTTTGCCTGCATTGGTGAATGAAAGTATTGCTTTGCTGAAGGATTCAGCTTTAGTTTCAGTAATTGGCGTAGAAGACTTGCTGCGCCGCGCTACAATTGTGGGAGCAGAAAAGTATATTTACTTTGAACCTTTGATATTTGTCGGCGCAATTTATTATTTGATGGTGCTTAGTTTAACTTGGGGGGCAAATGTACTCGAACGTAGACTCCAAAGTAGCAGTTAAGGTCGATCGCCTGTATAAATCTTTTGGCAATCTTAAGGTTTTGCGCGAGATAACTACTGAAATTCATAAAGGAGAAGTGATTGCCATTATCGGCCCTTCGGGGTGCGGCAAGTCTACTTTTTTGCGGTGTTTGAATTTACTGGAAATTCCGACTTCGGGACACATATACATTGACGGAGTGGATATTACTTTGCCGAAGGTAGATATTCTGAAAATCCGCCAGAAAGTGGGGATGGTTTTTCAGCATTTCCACTTGTTCCCGCACATGACAGTGCTGCAAAATGTGATGTATGCGCCTGTAAAGGTGAAGCAGGTGGCTAAGGATGAGGCGCGTCTGAAGGGGTTAGAATTGCTCGAAAAAGTGGGTTTGTCAGATAAGGCGGAGGTTTATCCTTCTAAGCTTTCGGGGGGACAAAAACAGCGGGTGGCGATCGCCCGCTGTTTGGCTATGGAACCGGAAATTTTGTTGATGGACGAACCGACTTCTGCACTCGATCCTGAAATGGTTAAAGAAGTGTTAGATGTAATGAAAGCTTTGACGAAAACGGGCATTACAATGGCAATTGTAACTCACGAAATGGGTTTTGCGCGGGAAGTCGCCCACCGGATTTTGTTTCTGGATGGGGGAAAGGTGGCGGAAGATGTGCCGCCGCAGGAGTTTTTTAGTAACCCGAAGTGCGATCGCGCCAAGCAATTTTTGGAAAAAATGCTTTAATTCATATAAGGATTAGAGTTTTTAACCGCAGAGGACACAGAGGACACAGAGAGAGTTAGAGGAGAAAGAGACAGTTGCGGTAGGCTGTGTCAGGTTGGAGAGGCTCGCTCGCCACGGAAAGTATAATAATTTTGATCCGATGATTAACTGGGTAATTCTGTTAGAAAAACGTGAGAATTCTTTGAATCACCTGGGTATTAAAATCTTTTGGAAAGCGGTGTCTTTCCTGAGCGTGATCGAGAAAGAAAGTCTTGGGATAATAAGCAAGACCGGCTTCCATCTCGCTAATCTTTTCTAATAAGGGTTCGATCCGATCGATTTTGTCGGGATGGCGATGTTGGATGAGAGTCGCAGCATTCCTAAAATGCCGCCCCTCATCCTGCGTGACTAAATGTCCTACGCGAGCAAAGCCCTTCCCATAGTGTTGGTAGAATTCCTTAATATCCCGGTGATAAGACCACACGGAACCCATTTCGTCAAACATTAAACCAACTAGAATGGTGAATTCGTTCTCAATCAAAAACGAGATCGGTTCGAGTTCATGCACCCGACTCTCGTTTTTTTGGTCGATCGCCTCTGGGGACAAACCTGATACCATGTGATAGACCTTACGTAGAGCAACGTAGTGCCGTAATTCGTCTTGCAGCCAAAGTTCGATCGCACTCATGAATTCTAACGAGAACTCGGAACTGCGAGAGAGGAGATGCTCGTAGAGTGGCTGACTGTCTCCCTCAGAGAACACATCTCGGCTAAGGAGATCCATAAATCCAGCTTGAATTGTAGGCGCAACTTCGGGAATTTTAAACTCATCGGCAATAAATTCATCTACACTCCACTCACTGCTAAGAATCGGAATTCCCCGGACATCATGAGTTTGTAATTTCATAGTTTTTCTGATTATAATTTAAGTATTCACTAGACGATCGCTCACGATATGCGGAACAATTAAGCAATGTCGTCCGGTGATCGGATTGGTATCTCCGCGCAATACGATGCCGGATGGAGTATCGCCGACAATCCAGGAACCTACGACGAAGTGGTAGCCAAAATATTCGGGCAAGGGTTGATAGGACTGAATAATGAATCCTTCGCGATCGTAGCCCATCGCCTCGCGGGCGTGAACGGCTCCGGCAACAAAATCGCCTGTTTCAATAGAAACCCCAACACCTTCTAGACCCACGAGGGGCTTTTTGACGTGCATTTGGGTCAGTAATGTTGTGGATTCGATCGAGATAGTATCTGTGAAGAAAGTCGGTAGCAAGAATTGAGCGTAAACTGGGTGGTTGCCAAATAATTCCCACATCCACACCATCGCTCCTTTATTGCTTAAAATCTGTTTCCACAGCGGTTCAATGATTTTCACGTCCCCTGCTATCAGGCGCGATGCTAGGGCTTCATCTGCGTTAAAAGATTCGCTTGCGAGTTGCAAATCCAGCCAATCGACGATTTTCCACAGCCGCATGATCCGATTATTGAATTGATCGACAAAAAATCCTTCTTCATCCACGCCCAGATGGTTACGCAATCCTACAAGTTGGGTGAAAAAGCGATCGTTTCCCAATTCTTGATTAATAATTTCGACCAGTTGTCCTGCCATCTCGGTATCTTCTGACAGATGCTCGTCAATTAACAAGCTCAGGCCGAACTGCTTTAAATCATAATGACGACTTAGAGTGCGGAATCGACCCGCAACTTCGTCCCAAAAGTTATTGAACTGATTGGCATCGTTGGGAAGCGCTCGCAAATCTCGGCTTTGTTTTTTCATGTCCTCTAACCACAGCCATTGATAGACTGTTTCTGCACCCAAGAGAGGAGTTTCGCCGTTGATTTCTAGAAGGCTAATTTTTCCATCTTCAGTGACGGCAAGATCGAAACGGGTATAAAGAGACATATCTTCTGCTTCGTCAACCCGATCCCACGAAACCTGAATTGCTTCCCAGAAAGCAGGAGGAATAGCGAGTTTTTTCATCCGATTTTCTAGGCCATCAGCGGTGAAAAACCAGTCCAAAAACTCCCGACACATATCCCAAAGAGCCTCAGTAGCATCCCAGAGCCTCGCCTCTTCCTGGCGCGAAAACATCACCCCAAAGGGACGGTCTAAGGCTTCTGCCCAGTAGCGTTGCTTGATGTCTGCAAGAGGCTGACATTGGTAGGCGTTATCTAATACGTGCTGCTGCCAGTTGCGTCGTCGCTGAAACAAAAAGGGATACATGGTTGAAGCGCCTTGCTAGTGGTGTGGAACTCAATGAGCTACAAAAACAGAGAAAAGAACTAGAGAAAAAATAGTTGTAGGATGAATCGCCTCTCAAAAATGCTTGCATCATATCAATTCCGGCTGCGCCGAAATGATATCAAATCCGCGCTTCATCATCGGGCGTAAAGTCGAATCAAGCTGCCAACAAATAATTCGCGCAATTTTCATTTTTTTGACCCCTCCTTCAACAGTCAACAGTCAACAGTCAACAGTCAACAGTCAACAGTCAACAATGATAAGGAGTGCAACCGGAATCGATATCACTTGCCTCCGCTTCCCAAAGGAGCCGTGGAGCGGACAGAATTACCAAAGCTCCCTCGTCCCTTGATGGTTCCCCGAGCTGCGTGGCCTGGGGGGCGATTTGGGGTGTCGCGACTGGAGGAAAAGTAGGGAGAATCTAGCGGTATGCCCGGTAGGGGACGAGTAATCTGGGTTCTATCTGGAGTTACAATTCCGATGTTGGAGCGGTAAACGGGTTGCACTGGATAAATCGTGTAGGAGCCGCTGGAGCCGCCGTTGACCACTGTTGGAGGGGCATCATCATCGACATCATCGGTGAAATAGAAGCCGCCGAACTCTGGTCGCCATCCGGGGGTAGCAACGCTGGAATTCGATACCTGCGAGCAAATGCTTGCTGTGTCTTCTTGGCATTCTGGCTGCGTGCGATACACGGGCGTAATGCGTTCGTATTCCTGCATTGCGTATCGGAACTGGGCCTGACACTGCTCTTTGGTGAACCCGTTGCTTTGGTTCATCGCATCTACAATACATTGCTGTTCGGATGCGTAGTAGCGTACTTCCTTGGGTTGGCGCAACATGGTATAAGCAAGATAGCCTAATCCACCGATCGCCAGTACACCTGATGTAATTAGAAGGTAACGAATTGTTGTCGTTCGATTGTTGTTATGAGTCATGGCTAACCGCAGGTTAGAGTCATTATTTCAAGGAACCTGTAATGTAATGAATTTGCTGCCACTGAGATGATTGGATTTACACGGTCAACCAAAGTTCAAGTAATTTACCTAAGTCTGTGAGTTGGCACTCACGACTTTGATTATAGCTTTTACTAAATTGCCCGATTCAGGGATTCCTCGATCGCAGCAAATTATATTCCTCAAATATTTTATTTCAAATTCACCTTTTTTTACTGTGCCGATCGCGCTGGCGATCGAGTTTAGCTAAAAATGCACCGGAAACATCCGCCAGAATGCTAATTATCCGATACAAAGCCACGGCACTCAAAATTATACCCGTAGAAAAGCGATCGGACAGCAGGGCGATCGCGGTTGCTTCAAATACTCCCATTCCCCCCGGTGCACCCGGTACGCCTAAACCGACAACAGGTGGATATTACTTTGCCGAAGGCAGATATTCTGAAAATCCGCCAGAAAGTAGGGATGGTTTTTCAGCATTTCCACTTCCGCACATGACTGTGCTGCAAAATGTGATGTATGCGCCTGTAAAGGTGAAGCAAATTGAATCGGATGAGGCGCGTCTGAAGGGGTTAGAATTGCTGGAAAAAGTAGGTTTGTCAGATAAAGCCGAGGTTTATCCTTCTAAGCTTTCGGGGGGACAAAAACAGCGGGTGGCGATCGCCCGCTGTTTGGCTATGGAACCGGAAATTTTGTTGATGGACGAACCGACTTCTGCACTCGATCCAGAAATGGTTAAAGAAGTGTTAGATGTGATGAAAGCTTTGACGAAAACGGGAATTACGATGGCGATTGTAACTCACGAAATGGGTTTTGCGCGGGCAGCCGTCCACCGGATATTGTTTCTCGATGGCACAAAGGTGGCGGAAGATGTGCCACCGCAGGAGTTTTTTAGCAACCCTCAGTGCGATCGCGCCAAGCAATTTCTGGAAAAAATGCTTTAATTCATATAAGAATTAGAGTTTTTAACCGCAGAGGACACAGAGGACACAGAGAGAGTTAGAGGGGAAAGAGAAAGTTGCGGTAGGGTGCGTCAGGTTGGAGAGGCTCGATCGGCACAAAAATTTGAGTTCCGGGACACCGTTTGTGCCCGACCTGCATCAGTGGTGAGCCTGTTTAAATGAAAGTGAAATCACTGGCGCTTATTCTGCTAGCAGAAACTCCGTTTAAAGTAGCTATAATTTCTCCGGTTTCCCCAAACTGAATCAAGGTTGCACCGCTATTTTCAGTAAGAGTTAATTGCTCGAATGTCAAGCCATTAGCTAGCATCAGCAAATCTTTTCCATCTTCAAAATCGGCAATAATATCGATACCAGAATTAGCAGAGAGTAAAAAGCGATCGCTCCCAGCACCTCCAATTAAACAATCATCCCCCAAACCGCCAATCAAAGTATCATTACCTTTGCCACCAACCAAAGTATCATTTCCTTCGCACCCGTCTAGCAAATCATTGCCAGCACCTCCACTCAGATAATTATTGCCAGCACCTCCGCAGAGGGTATCATTACCATAATCGCCGTAGAGAGAATCCTCGCCTTCGCTGCCGAAGATTATATCATTTCCCTTGCCTCCCAATGCGATATCGCTGCCTTTGCCACCGTCGATAAAATCATCACCTTCACCGCCCAAAATTAAGTCGTTGTCTTGTTTACCATTTATTGAATCATTGCCGCTATTGCCAAAAATTATATCTTCGCCTTCACCGCCAACAATGATATCATTGCCCTTGCCGCCAAAAAGGATATCATCTCCCTTTTTGCCGTCAATAAAATCATTGCCTCGGTTGCCGTAAAGGATGTCGTCTTCTTCACCGCCGTAGAGGTTGTCATCGCCTAAATCCGCATCGAAAATATTCGGAGTTGGACTGCCGTAAAAAGCATCATTTTCTGGTGTACCAAACAGAATTGCACCGCTACCATTGCCGTTGATAATGTTGTCAGCTTGGTTTTGGCGATCGACTGTTGGATACTCAATAGTATTGCAAATGCAATCAGTATCACTTCCTGTTGTAACAACAGGTACTGATGGTGTTGGGGTCGGTGTTGGGGTCGGAGTTTCCGCAGGCGTCGGAGTTGGCGTTGGAGTCGGAGTCGGTGTCGGAGTTTCCGCAGGCGTCGGCGTTGGCGTCGGAGTCGGTGTCGGAGTTTCCGCAGGCGTTGGCGTTGGTGTTGGCGTCGGATTTTCAGCAGGAGTCGGCGTCGGAGTAGAAGTTTCCGCAGGCGTTGGTGTTGGGGTCGGAGTCGGAGTTGTCGGAGTCGGAGTGGTTGGAGTCGGAGTTGTTGGAGTCGGAGTTGTCGGAGTCGGAGTTGTCGGAGTCGGAGTTGTCGGAGTCGGAGTTGTCGGAGTCGGAGTTGTCGGAGTCGGAGTGGTTGGAGTCGGAGTTGTCGGAGTCGGAGTGGTTGGAGTCGGAGTGGTTGGAGTCGGAGTTGTCGGAGTCGGAGTTGTTGGAGTCGGAGTTGTCGGAGTCGGAGTTGTCGGAGTCGGAGTTGTCGGAGTCGGAGTTGTGGGATTGACGGTAATATCCACACGATCGCTATCGGTTTGAGCACCGCCTAATTCTGGAGCTCCGCGATCGTTTGTCGTCAAAGTCAGCGTATCTGTTCCGCTAAAATTCGGATTCGGCGTATAAGTTAAACCATCTAAAGCAGCATTAATATCAGCCTGTTTTCCCGTATAAATCAGGCTGTTGCTGCCATTCCCCGATCCGGTAACTCCCGTCAGCGACTTGAGTGTAAGAGTGCCGCTGGTAACGCTGAGATTAACTTCCACCGACTCGCTATCTGAATCCGATACAGAGATACTATTGCCGTTGCTAGCCGAGAAGATGCGAGGAGTATTTTGAGTCGTCGTTTCTTTGCCGATATCAGTAGTAATGTTGACACTCCAACTGGCAATATTTCCTGGAGTAGTAGCATTGGAAGCTTTAGAATTATATTGGTTAGCATCAACTGCATACAATTTCCAAGTGCCGTTGGGGTTAGTTTTATTGAAAACAGAAAGAGTCGAACCGTAAGGCCCTTCTGGTGCCCCTGTCGGCGTACCGGGTGGTAAAGCTAAGGGATAAATATCGCGAGCATTGTTTAACGAATAGTTACTCGGTTTGTAGTTGCCTGAAGCGATAGTTGGGACTGTAGAACTAGAAAAATCATAAAGAAAAGAGGCTGCATTATCATCCAACTTCAGCGTGACGTTGTTGAGTGGTGCAGATGGAACGTGAGACATTAACACCACATTTTGTCCCTCTGGTCCAACTAGCAAGAGGTTGATTGTCTGCGATGCATCGGCTTGACCATAGGTTTTAACATTGTTGAGAGCGATCGTAACGCTGTCTACTTTTCCTGTTACACCTGAAACGTCAATAGCAGACGGATAGGGTGTCGCTAAAACGTTATATACGAAGTCTCCGCTGTTGAGGGTAATGTTATTCGGGTTAGTTGTGGTGGTGGTTTTTCTTCCCGGTATTGAATTAATAGGAGATTGATTGCGACGGGAAAATTCCGAGGTATCGCCTGTAGTTTTGTTAGTAGCAGTAGCAGCGAGAACCGGTTTCCCTGCTACTGGAGTGTAGGCGAAGTTGATATTAGCATTGCCCGCACTATCTGTAGTAACGTCTTGGAAACCTAGAAAAGCTTCACCTTGACCTGCCCCTGCCTGGTCATAACTGCTATTTGCAAAGAATTCGACGCGGAAGTTAGCGTTAGGAGTGCTGTTGAGAATGCCGCTGACTGTGTTGCCGCTAACTGAGGTCAGAACCGGGTAATTTTGCAGATTGTTGCTGCCTGTATCCGCATCGCCCAAATCGTTGGGAGTGATGCCAGTATTACCGATCAAGTCAATTCCTAATCGTTTGTTATTAAAGATACGATTGCCTTGTATAGTGTTACTGCCGGAACGTGCATTAATTTCAATGCCACTCCCTTTATTGTTAGCAATGATATTACCTTCTCCAGGTGCTGGGCCCCCGATAGTATTATTCCCGTTTTTGCCTAAGATCAAAATGCCATCGCCCTCGGTACCTAAAGCTATTGTTCCCGTGGCATCAGTCCCGATGTAATTGCCAGTAATTTTGGTATTTGTGACTCCTTCCCTCGCCACAAATATGCCTGTCAAGCCGTTGCCAGAGATGACGTTGCGGGAGATAATATTACCTGTTACGGGAGGGACAACGTTAGGAGGATTGTTTTGAGTGTAACTTTGGATTCTGATCCCAGTGAAAGTGTTGCCTACAGCAGTCGTACCGCTAATATCAGTACCAATGTAGTTGTCTTGGATGATATTGTTGTTAGTCTGTACCCCAATGCCGTGACCTATAGAATTTCCACCCTTTCCGAATCCGTTAATAACCAATCCTTGAATGGTACTTCCACTGGAATCTTCTGCGCCGCCCAAAGGATTCTTGCCTAACTCTAAACCATTGATATAAAAAGAGTTTGAAAAAGATGCTGGTTGTTGTACTAAACTGCCATTTAGTTCAATTATCGGTTTACCAGCATATCCAGGTTGAAATGTCCCATCGATACTAACTGGGCTGGTGATGACAGGTAAGGCTTGATTAAGGGTAATGGTATAAGGGCCAGTGCCGGGAATGTTAAAGTTAATTGTGTCTAATCCGGGATTAAAATTAGCTTTTTCGATCGCATCTCTCAGAGAATCTGTACCGCTATCGAAAGTATTTTTAACGGTATAGGTATTCAAAACCGACGCATAGTTTTGCATCGCCTTTGAGTCGAATGCTAGGGGCGATTTGATGTGGCCGATTTGTGTTTCGAGTTCCCAGTTGCCACCTAATTTTGCACTCCCTGTGAGATGCTTGGATGCGGCGATATTTGCACCAGTGAGGGATGCAATGCGGTGGAGGAAGTGCTTACCATCTACGGCTTGTTCATCGAGTCCGCTGGAGGTTTCAATTCTCGTTTCACCAAAGTATTCTAAGGCTAGTTCGCCCTCGATTCCGCCGGGGGTTTCAACCCCCGTCTCATAGCAAAAGTCCTCTAAATAGGACTGTTTAATGAAATTGTTTTTAGTCGGTTTCAACCGACTTTCGCTTTGAGACAGGGAATTTATTCCCTGGCGGACTTTCTGACAAGCGCGGGATGCTGCTGCTACATTGCAGCCGTAAATCAGAATGTCTGCATCAATTGTTAAAGCGCGTCGCCATTGCTGCAATTGCTGGCTATAAGCTTCTAGGTTATCCACACACAGTCTGGTTTTACCGAGTTGCAAGCTTCCCGGTTCGCCGTGGGAAACTAGATGAATGCTGTCAATATTAGTGCGATTCGCTAACACTTCGCTAATTTGTTCGACTCCATCTCTGTGCGAGTCGATAACTATTGCTTCTACTCCCAATTTCACTCCATCTAGGAGTGTTTGATAGTCTGCTACTGCCGTATCGATAAATACTATTGTACTGGGGTTATAGGGGCGATCGCTCTTTTCCCCAAAACTCCCATTGCCCGCGTTGATTTGATTCGGAAGTTCGATCGCACCTGCTGATAAAACTGGCATCATGGCTGTGTACCCTATATCCTAAAGTTAACAATTTTTCATAAATCCCGGACTACCACACCCGAACTCAAAAAACCCGTTTCTTTGAGGTACAACTACCTAAAATTGTAATTTTTATGAGAGCAACTCGGTTTGCTTGCCAGTCTTAAATTTATTGATTCCGACTATATTGTTTGTGGCTTTGTTCTTGATGAACTCAAACAGATTATTTGAAAACATTCTGTCTAAGCTCAACTATACCAGCATACGTACGTATGCAAAAAATCTTAATAAAAATACATATTTTGGACTCCTCCTAATCGGGGCTAGTCCGCTAGCCTCATATATTTTCCCACTCACTTACTGTGCCGATCGCGCTGGCGATCGAGTTTAGCTAAAAATGCACCGGAAACATCCGCCAGAATGCTAATTATCCGATACAAAGCCACGGCACTCAAAATTATACCCGTAGAAAAGCGATCGGACAGCAGGGCGATCGCCGTTGCTTCAAATACTCCCATTCCCCCCGGTGCTCCCGGTACGACTAAACCGACAACAAACGCCAAACAAAAAGCACCGAATAAGTTGGGAATATTGCTAAAGTTCACCGGAGTTAAAGCCATTACCGTTAGCAAAAAACCGCCGCCCCGCAATCCGATAAAACACATTTGTCCAATTAACGGCACTAAAGGATAGCGTTTAATTGGCAAATTAATTTTGCGTCGGGACTTGACATTCGATGTTTTTTTAGCTATATTGGAGGTAGACTCTACACGAAAATTCAGTTTCTCGCCCGCAGCCTCCCCAGCCTGGGAATTTTCCCCATTGTTCTTGGATAACTTTAACCGCTCTACAAAGAGAACGATCGGATTTAAAATGCGGGGATGAATCGCCGTTAAAATAGCAGCACAACCGACAATCCGCAACCACCAATTGAATTTGTCAAAACAAATCAACCCAATCAAAACGCCCGCCGAAGCCATCAGCAGCGGTTCCAGCAACACGCTGAGAGTAGCAGCTTTCGGGAAAATGCCTGCCTTTTTGGCTTCCAATATTCGACCCCAAAAATGCCAAATATTCCCCGGCAAATACTTGGCAATATTAGTTTTGAGAAAAACTTGAATTGCCCAGGCGGCAGTTACAGGTTGGCGGAATTCCCGCAAAATCAACATCCACACCCAGCCCACGAAAATTAGAGAAAGTAAAGTGACGCCAAGGGCGATCGCCAGCAAAGGAAAACTTTCGGCTCGAATTTGGATATTCGCGACTTCTCGCCAGTGAGTTAAAAAAGCTTTGGCAATAAATAAAAACGTCCCGCCTAAAATCAAATAGCGCAAATAAGGCTTTAAATGCGATTTTGCGATGTTGAAAAAATTCTGAATTCGATGCAAGTGTTGTTTTCCCATTTTCTGATCCCGATTTTGAATTTGGGATTAAGTTATACTGTTTTAGATTTTATATTTTAGAGGGGCTAAGGCGGAATTGTGGTTGATTTACACGGCATGATATGACGGAATAAATCGGTTTAACCTGAGATGTTGCACCATTGTCAAGAACGGGCTCTCCGGCCCGTTCCACAATAACTCAACATTTTTGTGGAACAGGCATCTTGCCTGTTCGTTCCACAATAACTCAACATTTTTGTGGAACAGGCATCTTGCCTGTTCCTAAACGGGCTCTCCGGCCCGTTCCACAATAACTCAACATTCTTGTGGAACAGGCATCTTGCCTGTTCCTAAACAAGTAATTGAGAAGGGTGGAACATCTCAGTTTAACCTAACCTATGCAGACCTCTACAGACTGTCTGTAATGCCCGCATTACAGAGTATTTAGGGCATTTTCAACCACAAACTTAAATTTAAAATCTAAAATTTAGATCGATATACCTCACTAGGAGTACATTTCTATGCCCGGCCCGAGCCCTGACGGTCTTTCCTATCTTTTAGATGATAGCCCCAATAGTTTCGCCTTGACCCCGGGCTTTGTGACTCCTTATCCTAACGGATTTTTTGCCCTCGGCGGCAACGATTTTATTGTCGGTTCGTCGGATGCCGAAATAATTAGCGGTGATAATGGTAACGATCGCATTCTCGGCGGTGGCAATTCCGATACGCTGTTAGGGGGTGCAGACAACGATGTACTTAACGGTGGTGTCAGCAGCGACATCTTGTTTGGCGATGCCGGCAGCGATACCTTGCAGGGAGGTAAGGGAGATGACGCCCTCAACGGTGACTCTGGCAGCGACGTTTTAGTGGGCGATGGCGGCAAAGATACGCTGACAGGGGGTTTGGGCCCAGATACCTTTGTCCTCCGCAGCAACTCCGCAGTCTCCGATCCGGCTGCTGCAGACGTTATTACTGACTTTAACAGTTTTGTGGATTCGATCGGACTGACTGACAATCTTACCGAAGCTGACTTAATTCTCGAAGAAATATCGATCGCCCCGGGTATTTCCAATACATTAATTAAAATTCGCCAATCCAATGCTATTTTAGGCTTGGTAGCCAACGCATCTCCACAAGACCTCGCCGATACATTCATCTCTGCAACTACCGTATTGGGCAACCAACTGGATCAAGCTCGCGATTTAGGCGTTTTGGGCGGCACTCAAACAATCGCAGACTCGCTTAGCAAGGCCCGGCCAGACGGCCTTTACCGCTTTACTTTGCCTGCAACTAGCGACTTTAAATTAACTGTTAGCGGTTTGACGGCGGATGTTGATGTTGCTCTAATTAAAGATCTTAACGGCGACAATTCTATTGACTTCACCGACATTATTGGTTCTTCTCAAGAATTGGATTTATCGCCGGAGTCGATCGATATCAATGGTTTAGACGCAGGAACTTACTTTGTTCGAGTTTATCAATACCAAGGCAGTACAGATTTCACCCTCAATCTGTCTGCAACCCCTGCAACTGTTTCTCCTAACAATGCGAGCAACTTGCAAGGTTTTGACTCTCGTTTTGGGTTCGGTTTGGTGAATGCAGCGGCGGCAGTTGCTAAAGCTCAAGGTACTGCAACTTTTCCTGATGTTCCCGATTTGGGCGGCGACGAGTGGGGCAGAGATTTAATTAAAGCTCCAGAAGTTTGGGCCCAGGGGTTGACTGGAGACGGAATTGTGGTGGCAGTTATCGACAGCGGAGTTGACTACAATCACCCGGATTTGACGGGGAATATTTGGAGCAATGCGGGGGAAACCGGCGTTGATGCGATCGGTCGCAATAAAGCTAGCAACGGGGTTGATGATGACAACAATGGGTTTGTTGACGATTTCCGAGGATGGGATTTTGTCAATAACGATAATGACCCGATGGATGATAACAATCACGGCACTCATATATCGGGTTTAGTTGCTGCGAAAAAAGATGGGGTTGGGATTACTGGAACGGCTCCGACTGCGAAGATTATGCCTTTGAAAATACTCGATCGGGCAGGGGTAGGTAAAATTCGGGATGAAATTAATGCGATTAATTATGCGGTGGCAAATGGAGCGAAGATAATAAATGTGAGTTTGGGCGGTCAACAGTTGAATGCTCAAGAATTGGATGCGATTCGAGCGGCTGAAGCTCAAGGCGCGATCGTGATTTCGGCGGCGGGAAATGATGCTCGCCCACAAGTAGATTATCCGGCTCGGTTTGCCAATGAGGTAGGAATTGCTGTCGGTGGTGTTACCCGAAATGGCTTGTTTGGGGAGTATTCTAACCGGGCGGGTACGGAGACTATTAATTATTTTGTTGCTCCGGGCGGCGATGGCGGCAGGGCGGATTCTGGTGATGTTTATTCAACTGTGCCGCTTTCTCAACCGGGGATTCCCTATCGATATTTTGCAGGTACTTCAATGGCAGTGCCACAAGTATCCGGCGTGATAGCTTTGATGTTGCAAGCTAATCCGAGTCTGACTCCTGCTGATATTAAGAGGATTCTTGCGGAAACTGCGAATCGAGCGGTTTGAATTAATTGATAATTGGTAATTAGTAATTGGGAATTGGTAATGGGATTGACATACTGTTACCAGATTTCGTAGGGGCGGGTTTCACCAACAATATCGAATTTCTACTAACAATATACATAAACCCGCCGCCACACAACTAACAATTTACATCAACATTGATTTGTATTGAATGCGAAAAATGTACAAGGGGTTTACCGTGGGATAGGGGCGGGTTTTATAGATTGTTAATTAACCTAAATATTGTTGGTGAAACCCGCCCCTACAAGCCAAATTAAAAATTGGCGGCGTAAGTTAAGTCAAATTGGCGACACAGGGTGATGCAGCAGTAGGTTGGTCGATCGAATACTAACTCGTAATTCATCTGCCCGTCAATTTTGGTGATCGGCTGCTTTAAGGGGATGCCCTGAATGTCGTATTGGCGGCGTTCTAAGGCACTCCAGTCGATAATTTTAACGTCGATTTGGTTCTGCAACTCAGTTGCGATCAGATATAGGTGCATCTTGTCTTGAACTTTCCCAGTCAGGGGAACTTTTATTAACACTGACTGGGTGACGAGGGGTTTTTGGTCGTTGGGATGCTTCTGGGTGTGGCAGCTTTTGAGTTCTATATCGTAAGGTTCTACCTTGAATTTCTCTCCACTGGCGATCGCAGATGAGTGCAAATCTTTCAGGCACTTTTCTAGGTGAGGAATCAGCCCTAAGTCTGGATCGCACAGCAGCTTACGAATGTTGGAGGTTTCAGTGACTGTCATTTGAGATTTTTGATGTTATTTTTTTATTCTTAACTTTTAGCTTACCACGAAAAGCCAACCTATCGAACTCTACTTGCGACATACTTCCACAAAGGCCGTTTATGGTTAATATGTCGCAGTGAACAAGACATTTTTTTGCACCAAACCCGTGTTTTTTGCCTTAATGTTTTAGATTATTTTTGGGTAAGTTTCCACAAATTAAGATCGACATCAGTGTCAGCCGGATCTATTTGATAGTTTTGTTGCTGAATTGCCGATCGCAAAGTAGAGGACGGTCTGTATAAAAACAACTCGCTGAAACCGCCGGGAATTTGCGGGGGTTGGGGTTTTTTCTTTGCCAATTCTCGATTTTTGTAGCAAGAAGTGTAACAGCGGGGTTCTATTAGCAGTTTGACTTTTGGTTCTAGGTAATAACTTAAAGGCATGATATGTGCGATATTGGCATCGCTGATAATTAGGGGATTGCTGGCTTGATTGACAGTCCCAGCTACTTCCAAGGTACGCAACCAACCGCTGCCTTTATTCCACCAAATATCTGCTTGAGAACTAACTCCACCGGATATAATACCTGCGGAAAAAACGGCAACTATAACTATTTTCCACAGTTTTTGCTGTTTGAAGTTCTCCAAATTGCTACTAATTTTCGCAGACAGCAGGTAAGCCACTGCTAGCTGAATTCCCACATAACAAGGAACTAAATAGCGCGGATTTGCCGATCGCCTTCCACCCTTGATTATATCAGGGACTGCCAAAAATAAAGCAGTGGTTGCAATTAATAACAATACAATCAACCACACTCGCTTTGGTGTTTGTCGGCATAGATAATAAAGGGCATAGCCGACTAAAGCTAGAATTATGATCCCAACTGGAATTACCAAGGCTAGTTGGGTGGCGTTGGCAGTTCCATCGATGCCAAGATCAAAAAATGCTATGGTGACGGAACCAACCCACCTGCTGACTAATCTTAAGAAATTTGTTTGTTCGGTCCATGCTGTTGTGCTTCTAATTTGATTGAAGTTTTCTAAAGAATTTATCAGGGGAGGGATGGAGGCAATTAATGCTACTACAACTGCTACATAATAGGCAATAAATGTTTTAATATCGCGCCAGTTGGCAATGATTGCGATGTAGATTGCATGGGCGGCGGCGACGCAGACAAATAACAAGTGGGTGTAAAATCCCATTGCTGCTGTGACTGCGTACAGTGCCCAGTGAGACACAAGGGCGAGAGCATTTTGATTTTTGTCAGGGCGCGTGGCTCGCAGTAGGGCTGCACTGGATAAAATAGTAGTTAATGTCCACAAACTGTACTGTCTCGCTTCTTGGGCAAACAAGATGTGGTAGGGAGAAATTGCGAAAAGTGCGATCGCCATCCACGCTACGGCTGAAGATTCAAATAACTCCCAAGCCAGCCAATAAATTGCGGGAAATACTAGCAGGCTAATCACGGCGGCCAAACTTCTCATTGCTGTAACAGAACTGCCGAACCATTGCGCCCAATGTCGCGCTAGTATGTAATACAGCGGCGGGTGTTGGGGGTCTTCTGTTGCTAAAGAATGTAGCGTGTCAGTTAAATTGTGTTCTGAATTTATCTGCTGATATTTTTGTAAATCCGAGGGCGAGGTTATTTTCTGGTACGAAATTTCTGTGATTATTTCGGCTTCGGTGTAGCCAGAAACTCTCAAAGAAGTATATGTTTCGTCGAGCCAGTAAAATTTGCGATCTAGATTGGCGAAGCGAAATAAAACACCTATGACTAATACGGCTATAATTAAAAATCGCAGCCACTGGTCAAGTGAAGGGTTGTGAGAATTGAGTCGATCGCGATCTTTGGTAGATTCCATTTTAAACAAACTCAAGTGCTGTTACTATATAAAACATCATTTAGTGACTATTTTGCCTAGGATAATTTCGTCATTTTCTGCATAAATTGTTTGTATTTTATATTGATTACTTTGGGCAATTTTGGTCTTTAATTCGGGAGAAAGACTGTACAAAAATATCTCGTCAAAATTTTCCGGTATGTCAAGATTATTTGTAGGTGACATTAGTAATAATTTAGCTTTGGGATCGAGTTTGTGACTCAGACTGAGTAAATTGCCGATATCCCATACAATATACTCTGAAAAGTCTGTTATGATTAATGGCTTAGAAGCTGAGTTGATTGTGCGGGCGATCGAAACGTTAAGAAGAGAGCCAGATTTATTCCACCAATTATCTGCAGACACATAGAGGCAGCAAGACGCAATTCCAATTGAGAGCAGAACAACTAGAGCTAATCTCCACAGCTTTTGTAATTGGGCTGTAACTTGAACTTGAGTAAAAAGATAAGCAACAGATATCTGGATTCCTAAATAACAGGGAATCATGTAACGAGTGTTGACCGAGCGAATCCCTCCCCTAATTAAGTCCGCTGGTAATAAAATCCCTACTATCACGAACGTTAAGGTCACAACAAACAACCAAACTCGCCTTTCTGTTTTACTGACAAGTAAATAAAAAGAATACCCGACCATTATTAAAATCATTAAAATAACTGGCAGAGTAGATATCAAATAGGGTCGTGGCAACTCCCAGTAAAATCCCACATCAAAAAATTGATTGCTAATGTTCAATACCCAACTTTTCATCAAGTCGGAAACAGGTCTTCTCAGAGACAGCCAAGATGTTTTATCAGTGGCATTGCCCGAATTTTTTATAAAAGCTATCATCCAAGGACACAGAGCAATCAATCCTGCTATTGATGCTAGCAAATAGCCAATTACCGTCTTGTTAAACCGGAATTTTTCGATAATTAATACATAGATTCCATGTCCTATTGCAACTATTCCAAATAAGAGGTGAGAATAAAACCCAACTACTAATGTTACAGCATAAATTGCCCAACTACTATTAGTTTTTAGGCGCATTCCTCGTAGCAAGACCGCGCTTGACAGTAAAATTAACATGACAAACAAACTGTAAGGTCGAGCTTCCTGAGCATAAACTACCTGAAAAGGCGATACAGCTATTATGACAACTGCTAACCAAGCTGTCACCGATGACTCAAATAATTCTAAGCATAGCCAATACATACAAGGTAATGCCAGCACGCTAAAAACCGCCGACAAACTTCTAGTTACTGCGATTGAATCTCCAAACAGTTGCACCCAAAATCTCACTGCTACAAAGTACAGGGGAGTAAGTTGAGATTCTTCTATTGCCAATCCTTTTACGGTGTCAAAAACGCTTTTATCTGCATTTATCCGCTGATACTTTTGTAGACTTTTTATTTCCTTGATTTGACCGTCACCAAACTCTTGAACAAATTCCGATTCTGTATAACCCGAAATCCGCAGAGAAGTGTAACCTTCGTCTAGCCAGTAAACTTTTTTGTCGAGATTGGCGAAACGAAAAAATATACCCATGACTAATATAACTATCATTAAAAATCTCACCCACTTGTCAAGTGAAGGATTGTGAGAATTTAGACGAGTACCATTTTTTCTATATTCCATTTTAAGTAAATTCAATTAGAACAACAGAATAGGTGCCCCCGACTTTTTGGAACCATGATAGCATATACCCGACTTCTTTAAGAAGTCGGGTATCAAATCTTAATCAAACGAATTTGAGATTAATCATCCACTCCTTCAATCGGTGCAAAACCCTGCCGCTGAATATTTTCGGTTATGGTGCGGGGTTCGAGGAATTGCAGCAAATAATCCGGGCCACCAGCTTTAGAACCAACTCCCGAAAGTTTGAATCCTCCGAAGGGTTGCCGCGATACCACAGCGCCGGTAATTCCGCGATTGATGTACAGGTTTCCGACTTCAAAATCGGATGCGGCTCGATCGATATGCGAAGGCGTGCGAGAATACAATCCGCCGGTTAAAGCAAAATTCGTGCCGTTAGCAATCGCAATCGCTTCGCTGAAATTATGAGCCCGAATCACCGACAAAACCGGGCCGAAAATTTCTTCTTGGGCGATAGTGGCTGTGGGCGATACTTCGGTAACAATGACTGGGCCGACAAAATAACCGGTTTCTGGTGCCGACATTTCTAAAGCTATTTTAGCTTCGGCGCGACCTGTTTCGATGTATTCGCGGATGCGCGAATGGGCATTTGCATCGATCACAGGGCCGACTTGAGTGCCGGGATTTTCTGCAGGGCCGACATTGAGCGATCGCGTCGCTTCTACCAATCTTGCCACAAAATTATCGTACACCGATTCGACCACAATTACTCGCGAACAAGCGGAACATTTTTGGCCACTGTATCCAAATGCCGAATAAACTACGCCTGCAACTGCTTGGTCTAAATCCGCACTTTCATCGACAATAATTGCATTCTTGCCGCCCATTTCCGCAATTACTCGTTTCAGGTGTTTTTGTCCAGGCTGCAAAATCGCAGCATCGGCATAAATCCGACAGCCAACTTCCTGAGAACCCGTGAAAGTAATCATGTGAACGTCAGGATGTTTCACCATGTAAGCGCCCACCGTTGAACCTTTGCAAGGCACGTATTGAAATACGCCTTTGGGGATTCCGGCTTCTAGCAATATTTCAGCTATTTTCGCTGCAATTACTGAGGAAACTTCCGCAGGTTTGAGCAAAGTACAATTACCTGCAACCAGCGATGCAACTGTCATGCCGACGGGAATTGCGAGGGGGAAATTCCAAGGTGAAATGATTAAAGAAATGCCGCGCGGCTGATAGCTGTAGCGGTTAGTTTCTCCGGGAATATCGTAATTTTTCCCTTGTTCCAACCGTTCCATTTCATCGGCGTAGTAGCGACAAAAATCAATAGCTTCGGAGACTTCTGCATCGCATTCTCTGACTGGTTTGCCGACTTCAAACACCATCCAAGCTGATAGTTCGTGCCGCCGCTGTTCCATCAATTCTGCGGCTTTGCGGAGGACGCCGGCGCGCTGTCGGACGGGGGTTTTTCGCCAACTGGTGAAGGCTGCTTTTGCTGCTTCAAGGGCTTGTTTGGCCTGTTCTTCGGAAATCAATCCGATGGTGCCGACTACTTCTGTGGGATTGGAAGGGTTGAGTGAGTTAACTGTTGCTTCAGTATTTTGGTACTCGCCATTGATTAGCGGTAAATAGGTTTTACCTAAGTTGGCGCGCACTGATTTGATGGCTGTTTCTGCTTGTTGCCGCAATTTGGTATTGGCGTAGTCGGTATCGGCAACGTTGGGAAATACTTTGCTGTAAACTAGCTGGTCATTTCCACTAGCAACTGGTGCGGCTAACAATTGTTCGATCGGCATTTCTTCGGAACTTTGCCGGATGAAAGAACTGTTGGCGGTATTTTCCAGCAAACGGCGGATCAAATAAGCCATTCCCGGCAGCAAATCGCCGTAGGGGCAGTAGACTCGGACGCGATAACCCCGATCGACCAAAAGCTTAGCCAATTTGTCGCCCATGCCGTACAGCACTTGCATTTCAAAGCGGCGGCGCGGTATATTGAGAGTCTCGGCAATGGCGATCGCCCTCGCTTGCGATCGTACATTATGACTGCCAATAGCTGCATACAAATATTCGTGATTTTCTAACAGCAACTGCGTCATCTGCTCGAAATTGGCATCGGTAGCAACTTTGTCATTGTAGACCGGCTGCGGCCAATCTTTCTGCATGGCTTTGATAGTTTCCTGATCCCAGTAAGCACCTTTTACCAGCCGCACAGTTACCGGATTTCCGCGTTTTTTTGCCCAGGAAATCAGGTTTCGCAAATCTTGGGCACTGTCGCGCAAATATGCTTGCAATGTAATTCCAATATCCGTGCGACTGCGAAACTCTTCCTCTAACAATAAGTCTTTGAGAATTGTCAGAGTTAAACTTTTGTAAGCATACTGTTCCATGTCAAAATGAACAGCAGCGCCCAACTCCTTCGCGCGACGCAGTAAAATGCGAATTCTCTCGCTTACTTTCTCCTCACTACCTTTAGCATCCAAAGGGTCAAACTGAGAATAAAAAGCCGTTAACTTTACGGATACTTGCACTCGCGGCAGAGTTTCGCCGTCAGCTTTGTCAATTGCATCTACCTGCGGCCAATTCTTCGCTGCCTTCGCTAGTTCCTCCATCAATTCCAAATAGCGGTTAAGATAAATTTGCGCCTCAGTTTCAGTGATAACAGCTTCCCCCAAAAGGTCAACTGTAAAACCCATTTTATCTTTGCGAAGCCGCTCTAAAGTTTTAACTACCTGCTTGATATTTTCCCCAGAAATATACTTGTGCGCCAAAGTTTCCACCGCAGGCGCAACCGTCGTCGCAGCCAATTGTCCAGGAATCGACTCAGCGTTAGTAAAATTGAGCAATTTTTTCAAAGCTTCGGGCAATTCTACCTCTTGGGCCGTCAGGTATTCTTGCAAGTGGCGGGCAATTTCCGGCTTGCTGCGGAGTGCCGGCAAACAGTCGATGAATCGAAACAATTGCACCCGCAGTCCGGGGCTAGCCATTGCCCAATCCATCAGTTTGTCGTCCCACCGCATTTGGTCTTGCAGTTGACCGAAAAAAGAGCGCTTTTTGTCTTGAGTTGCCTTCAGGATTTCTTTGGCAATTTCCTGGGTTTTTGCTTCGTAGATGTTTTCAGATACTTGTGCGATCATTGGTAATAAGTAATTGGTAATTTGTAATTAGCAACAGGGGGGGGTTATGTATTTTGTAACTACCCCCTGATACAATTATAGTTGCTATTTGACTTCAATTTTAACTTGGTAGTTTGCTTGGCGATCGCCTGAAATTTCAATAGTATAATCGCCGCTACTGGCTAGTTGACCTTGCCACTGACCTGTGCTATCAGCAGTACCTAAATTTTCACCGTTAGGAGCAATAATTGCTGCGCTAACTTGACCTTCTTGAACATTTATTGTCATGCTTTGGCCGCTATTGCACTCCAGTAAGTAGCGCCTGGATATGTTGGCTCGCAAACTATTGCTCAGAGTAGTTCCCGTAGCACCAGCTTGAAAGTAAACTCGCTCGGTTACAGGGGTTTCAACCGCAGCGGGAGAAGGAGAAGGAGAAGGCAACGACAACGGCGACGGCGAGGGGGAAGCTTGTTGCGGAACGGCAGACAGAGAGGGGATTTGAGTGGGACGGGGCGACGGAGGGAATGTGGCAGGCTGTCCATTTCCAGGGGCTGGGGGAAGTCCGGGCCGACGGTTGACGGGCGCTGTTGTGACAGGCGAAGGGCTTTCGGGGAGGGGTACGTCAGCGGGTAGTTTGATTTGAAGGTTCGCTCTTTCCTGATACATTCTCCACGCTAGCAAACTGCCGAGACTAAGGACGGAACCGACTAAGATTCCGCTGAGAAAAACTGCTAAGATTTGCCACGAGCGAGCTGGTTTTGGTTCGGGGTGGGCAGTTGGAATTGTTGGAGGCGGGTAACTTGCAAGTTGTGTTGTTTCCGGCGCGATATCGGCTGCCACTGGAATTGTTTCGGCTTCGTCGATTGGCGCTGAAATATCTTCGGGGGCGGCAATTTCTGCGGGAGTTTCTGCTGATGCGGAAGTTGAATCGTTACTGGCAATTTCACTGCGATCGAACTCATCGCTGGCAGTGGAAATTGTTTCCGGTTGCTGAGTCAAAACTTGTTTTTTTTCCTGTTCGTCGCTCATGGGGCTAAATTTATTTTACAAAGACCGCTGTTAGACATTTTACGTTACTGGTGCGATCGGCTGCAATGAAATTATCTAGCAGAAGGAAGAAGGCACGACACGGATTTTGACACGGATACACGGATTAATTATCGAGCGTTAGGCAAAAGTTAGCAGGAAGATTGTTAATCTGCATACAAACCTGCCATGATATTAGTCTATATTGTTCAACTTAATCGCTGCTTCAATCTCGTCAGGAAATGCTTCAGCATAAGCCCAGGCATTTTTCAAGTCGCTAGCACTAAGATGCGGATAATCTTCTAAAAGTTGAGCATCAGTTGCACCTAATCGACGAGACTCTACCAATCCCCAAACAGAAATTCTAGTCCCTGCAATCCTGGCATTACCGCCGACTATACCGGAAGTTTTTTCAATTCCCTGCCAGGTGTTGGCTAAACTTTGAGCTAATATCTGTATTGCTTGAGCTTTCTCGGGCGGAGTCAGGGAAAGCAGTTGCGGTTCTAATTCTTTTAGTGTCATAGTTAATCAGGAGTTTGGCTGCTGGGAAGGTCGTATCTATATTATAGCGATCGAGCTTTTTACTGGTAAAAATAAACCACCCGACAAAAAAATGGTACTTT
>NZ_JAUBOZ010000002.1:47435-118806 GCF_036700475.1 Microcoleus sp. T2B6
TGTGGAACAGGCATCTTGCCTGTTCATAAAAATGGTACTTTTGTGGAACAGGCATCTTGCCTGTTCATAAAAATGGTACTTTTGTGGAACAGGCATCTTGCCTGTTCATAAAAATGGTGCAAGATATTATTTGTCGCGCTCCTCTCTAATTAAAGCGGTACTATCTAGTATCATCCCCATATTCGCCGGACGAGACTCGCGACGGTGGCTGATTTCTGCCAATATTTCTGTTACAGAGTTTTTATTTTTTCCTGAGAGGGGTTTTGTCTGTGTTGACAACTCGGCTTCTAAAATGGCGATCGCAAACGCGGTAATCGAGAGGTTTTGAGCCGCGGCTAACTCTTGCAGCCTCGTATACAATTCCTCTGGTATATTTTCTATTTGTAGGGTAGCCATCTGTTAAACTCCTAGCATAGTTTTCCTAAATATTAGCATAGGAATGCGGGTTTAGGAGGTATATTGAGATTTACTGTTGGGTGGGGGCGGGTTTACGAGATTGTTCGTTACAGCTCACATCTTGCACCATTCTCAAGAACGGGCAAGATGCCCGTTCCACAAAGAGTAGATTTTCTTGTGGAACAGGCATCTTGCCTGTTCCTAAAAGGCTAATTGAGAAGGGTGCAAGATGTCAGTTACAGGCGAGTATTGTTGGTGAACCCGCCCCTACAAATTACCCATTCCCCATTCCCAATTACCCATTCCTCATTACCAATTACCCATTAGTAATTATTAGGCAAAGACTGCCAAAAAGGCCGCTCTTCTGGCTTCCTCACAGTATTCGTCGCCGACTGCACGTTTCCTTTTAATTCTTGATAATACCTGTCATCCAGAAAACTAACGCTAACGCCAGCAGGAAGCAGCAGTTGGCGCAATCTTTCCTGAGTGTAATCTACACCGTCAATCATTGGCCCGCGCGGATTTGAAACTAACAACTTGCCGTTAACTGGCACCGAATTGACCATATTCGGCCACCAAGCATAACCGCTGTAGCCAAACATCACCGGAACTTGAATAATTTGGTCGTCTCCGAGTAAAAACTCTCTTTTCAACTTCTCTATAATCGGATTAAGTTTCTGATTTTGCAAATAGAGATTGTGTTGAATTAAAGCACGGTTTTTTAAGGCGGCGCTGACAGTTGTTTCAGTGCTCAAACCACGATTGAGCGTCACATCGCCGTAACCTCTTCCCTCCAATTCTTCCAATAGCTTAACTCCGGCTTCGGGACTGGCGATCGCCATTACATATTGTCCGGGAGTTTGAGTGGGAATAAAATTGATAATTTCATCGACTTGGCGAGTCAAAAGCCAAGAAGTATCAATATCCACTGGCGGCCCTTGAATTCTCTGAGCTTGAATAAAATCAAGTACCTCTGGATTAAAACTAGCATTTCCCGAATTCCCGTAATAAACTCGACCCATTGGGTGTCCGGGAATCGGCGGTGTCACCTGCAAATTGCCGTATCCGTCAGACCACTGACTTACAGGGTCTAAAGAACGAGGATTGCCAATTTTAACTACTTTCAAATCCCGGTTTTGAGTTGATTTAATAGGCGGGTTTTTCTCTGGCTCACTATTGCTTTGTAGGGCTACATTAAACTGGCGTATCTCCGATTCTTCGGGGAGTTGAACGAATCCGTTTTTCTGGGTATCTTGCATCCAAGTGCGATCGCCCTGGAGAATTTTTACTTTAGCGCCCGTGGGTTCTACTGCTTGTTTTAGTTGCGAGATAAATTCGCTGTTTACCGCGCCTCTGTCGCTGACCTGAACTTCGGTTACTGGTGCTGTATTGGGCGCTATCATCCAAGGACTAACGCCCATTTGGATTGTTGTGGAGGCGATTTCTTGACCGTTGTTTTGGGCAGTTGCTTTGAGATTAACAGTGCCGTTCCAGTTGCGATCGGCAAATTGTTTTGCTTCGACACCTAAAACAATATTCGTGCTGAAAACTAGAGGTTTAGCACCGGATATATCTACAGGTTGCCAGCCGTCGCCCGTCTTCTGAAAAACGCTGATGTGAGGGCTGGCAATGCTGTCAGCAGTGATAAATAATTGAGAGGTTTTGAAGTTTTCAGACAGTGTTAAGTTAACTTGAGAAAGCATTGCTGCACGGCGGGGCGCGCTAACTTTGGTTTGTTTCCAAGTCGGTATCTTGCCGCGATCGTTATTGCGATCGTTAAATAAAATTAGCGCGCCCTTGGACAAAGACCATTGTTCTTTTCCGGCGTCGTCTTGCTGGTTAATTTGGCCATCTCTGTTAGTATCTCCCGCAAAGAAAAAGTTCGACGGGGACGCAGCAGGCGTAACTGGGGCGGGAGTTGGTGTTGCAGTTGATTCAGGAGTTGGTTGAGGAGTTGCTTGCTGATTTCTCTCTAATTCTTGCCTTTCAAGTTCTTGTCTGGCTAATTCTTGTCTGGCTAACTCTTGCCTTTCAAGTTCTTGTCTAGCTAACTCTTGTCTAGCTAATTCTTGCCTTTCAAGTTCTTGTCTAGCTAATTCTTGTCTGGCTAATTCTTGCCTTTCAAGTTCTTTACGGGCTAACTCTTGCCTTTCTAATTCTTGCCTTTCAAGTTCTTTACGGGCTAATTCTTGCTTTTCAAACTCTTGCCTTTCAAGTTCTTTTCTAGCCCGGTCTTTTTTCTCTTGCTCTTTTCTCTCTATTTCTCGACGAGCTAATTCTTTTTTCTCTTGCTCTTTTCGGGCTAACTCTCTTACCTGTTCTTCCTCGGCTCTAATTTTCTCAACTGAACGTGCGACTTGCATTTCATAGGTAGCGACACTGAGGTTTCCTTGATATTCGATGGTTTTGTCGATCGCCCGATCGGCCAAAAAAGAATCGTGAGGAATGAGTCGCAGGGTATTGATAGCCAACTCCCACAGCCGCTGGGACTCTTCCCAAGTAGCAGAAGAAGGATTAGAAGTGCGTCCAATTAAGACAGCTTGGGCGGCCAATTTAGCAGCCTCGTCCCAATTATATTTGGCTCTTTCTTCTATTTGAATCTGAATTTGAACGTTTTGGAGTTGCTGCGTCAGAGTTTGGGATTGCTGGCGGTGGATTGCTGATTTCCAAAGTTCACCAGGAAACGGGGCGCTGTCGGAAGTTTTGGCAAGGTTATCTAATTGTACTTTCAGGCGATCGCGCAATTTGTAGAGTTCCGGGAGCGCTTGCGGAGTTTCGCTGTCTGGCTGTCGCCCAGAGATTGCGAGTTGGTAGTTTAGGGAAGGTTGAGCCACGGTTGTGGGGACTGCAACCCAAATAATACCGATGACGACACCGAAAGTATTGATAATGGCGATCGCAATATATTTAACCAAGCGCATATAGTTTATCCTCAGACACCCAAATGATTTTACCTAATCTTGGGAGCAATGGGGGATTTAATTATAAGGACTTACGCATGGGGGCCCAGAAACCGGGTTTTTTACGAAAATACTTTGTTGCTGCGGACTGATTCGGTAAAAACCCGGTTTCTTTGTCGGAGTCCGTAAGTCTTGTTATAGCAAATTCGCCCCATGTTTTAAGCAGCCTCATTTTCTGTAATTGCTTGTTCAATTTCTTCTGGGTAAGCATCAGCATAAGCCCAAGCATTGACTAAATCAGCCGCAGTCAAATGGGGATAGCAGTTAAAAAGTTCCGCCTCGCTGCATCCGAGACGGCGATAACCCACCAGTACCCAAACTTGTATGCGAGTATTGCTGATACAAGCATCGCCTCCGCACACACCAGGAGTTTTTTTAATGCCTAGAGAACCGTTGGTTAAAGTTTGAGTGAGGATGCTGATTAGTTTAGCTTTATCAACCGCATTTAAGGTTAAGACTTGAGTTTCTAATTCTTGTATAGTCATAAGTGCGATCGCCGGAATATATTAGTTATATTATAGCAAATTTCCGCCATGTTTTAGGCTTCCTCATTTCTAGCGATCGCTGCTTCAATTTCCTCTGGGTGTGCCTCAGCATAAGCCCAAGCATTCGCCAAATCTGCTGCACTCAACTGAGGAAAATCTTGCAAAATTCGCACATCATTTGCACCCAGATGGCGATAATTTACTAACGACCAAATAGGTATGCTAGTTTTGGCAATTCTAGCATCGCCACCGCACACGCCCGGAGTTTTTTATATTCCTTGCTAAGTATTCCTTAAACTTTGAACTAATAGCTGTATTGCCTGAGTTTTTTCAGCGGTAGTTAAGGCAAGCAGGTGTTTTTCTAATTCTTTCAGTGTCATTGTTTGCTATCTAATTAAGATTGAATAACATCCAGGTTAGAGTACACCGCAGTGCCCTGTCTCTACAAACAATTCGGCTAGGGATACGCCAGTGCCGTATCCTGACAAATATCTGCAATTAACCAACAGAATTTGAATGCAATCTATTAGCTAGATTATAGCGCTTGAATCAGCGCGATCGCCCGTTTTGTTACCACATCTCGGCAATACTGATTCCTTACCCGTAGCTGCGACTTGAAAAAAATGGTACGATCGTATTAATGTGCGATCGAGAAAATCATACACCGCTATTGTAGAAATTATTCGCAGGAATTACGCACTCAGACCAAAGAAACCGCGTTTTTTAGAGAATCGGTCGCTGTGTACGAAGTATTTCGCAGTAAAAATCGTGAAATCGCCCTGTTATTTCCTAATTTTTATCCTTATGGGATTATCCTTAACAAGCTGCGAACAGGCGAAGTCAATCGATTTTAGATTTTAGATTTTAGATTTTGGATTGACCCCACGGATAAATGCTCTTTCTTGAGGATTTTAGATTTTAGATTTTGGATTGATTCCACGGATAAATCATGTGGCGGGTACCACCAATAAATTATTGGTCATTTCAAGAAATAGATCGAAAATTTAAAAATAGTAATGCGATTGAACAACACAATTTTAACTTGCAAGCGATCGCACGAGCGATCGAACTAACAACATCCAAGCAAGTCCGAAGAGTGGGAAGTTCGATAGAACTACCAACTCACCGGAAGAAAGTGCGATCGTGTTAGGAATTTTCGGGTTTTGTTTGATGTGTTATTTATTAGTTTGGAAGTTTCGCGGGAGGGAAGAAGCTAACAAGATGCTGAGAAGAATCAGAAGAAGAGTGAAGTGAGGATAGATACTTGCTAAACCTCATTTTTTCTTAGTGCGGTTGCGTTTTCTCGATTCAGCAGCCGTATTTTTTGCTTTTTTTTGTTTTTCTTTACTTGCTTTAGATTCATTGACAGCACTACCACTTATCGGTTGGCTGGAAAATCCCGATGTATCGGAGTTTTTAGCTGCAAGTAGAGGAGCAATGCTAGCATTATATATCTCCTGAAATTGTGTTAGACCTTCCCCCGTACTCATATCAAACCCTGCTTTATGACCGAGCGTTACAAAGGATTTGGCAAATCCAAATTTAGAGGAATCTTCCATAATCTCCTTAAATTCCGGCTCGATATCCCGCAGGTATTTGATAATTGAAGTGGCATTTCGCAGTTTAAATTCTCGCTTCAAAAATTGCCAGAACGCCAATAATTCCGGGATAGCATTTTCACCTTCTTCCGCCGAAAGCAAACTCACTTTCCTGGGAAACAACTCTTCGACTACAGTTGCCACATCTTCCACTTTCATGCGAGGCAGCGTAAAACCTTCATAGCCGAAACCGTAATAAATGAACTGCGAGATCCAAAATCCAACGTCTGGATAAGTTTTACAGTATTCTTCTCCTTCGGGAGAATTGACAAATAGCTCGATTAGCGTTTCCTGATAATCTTCCAGGAGTGGTTCTGCTTCGTCATAATCTAGGTCATTGAGTTGGCGGATATTAAAAGGTTGATCTGACATAGTTGAAAATTTTTTAATTTAATTGACGTTAGCTCTAAGGTTAGTACAATTTTTGCCGTTATATTAATTCTTTAGGATTTCCTTATATTTAAATAATCTCCGATCGCAGGTATATTTGACTAGCAGCGATCGCCCGTGACTATTTAAACCAAGCTAGCATTGTATAGGGCGATCGCCCGTCTCCACCGAACAGCGAAAGATGTGATATAATCTCAAGTAAAACTATAATTGTTTGAGCTTGGCAGTCCGCCACTTCAAATTATGAAGTCAACACAACAGTTGACAGCAATTATTGAACGAGAAGGCGACGGATATGTATCCCTTTGCCCAGAAATTGATATTGCCAGCCAAGGTGACAATATATAGCAAGTCTATTTGAGTCGTGAATGTAGAACAACCTGAAACGGTTGTGATGATTGAATCCATTGTTTACAAATCAAATGGTTTTGCTATAGAAGAAGCGCGACAGAATCTCATCGAGGCGTTGGAACTATTTTTTGGGACAGCAGATCCTTCTGAAGTCAAAAATCGACTGCATAGCGATCGCCCTTAACTACAACTTACGAAATATTTTCATAATAACGTTGAATCTTATCTGCAAAAACCGGAACTTCTTCCCTCAACCTGACAAGTAATTCATCAACTGTCAGGGGTGGATTTTTCAAATCCTCAACTTGTTGGCTGACTACATTAGCCATCAAATCCGGTGCAACCTCATAAAGACGATTCAGAAAAACATCGGGGTGCATAGCCGTAATTCCCCAAGGGTTTAAAGACTCTCGTGGAAAATCTCTCAGGTTGGATGTAACAATAACTTCAGCTTTAGCAACTACCGCAGCCGCAGCGACATGGCGATCGCCTGGATCGTTAGTCATCTGTTGAATCAAATTCTCTGGAACTTCAACCATTGCATTAGGAAAAGCTTCTTTAAGTGCAGCCTCAAAACGCGCCGCCCTCTCACTTTTCATCCTTCCAGTATTAACAAGATTGCGAGTTGCACCGTCTAAAATTTCTTGCGACCAATATAAATCATACAACCCAATCTCCGCAGCACGGAAGAGCGTATCACGCAAGTGCATAGGAAATATCACGCAGGAATCCAAAACTACAGGATAAGGAATCAACCTGCTAGCTGTATACTCTAGTCTCATGCAATTCCTCTTCTTGGCTAAACTCAGCTAATTCCTTGAGAATTTCACGGCGCTTAACACTACGCTGCTGTTTATAGGCGATCGCACTTGCCAAACTTATCCGCCGCTGGTTTCCTACTTTTCCATAGGCAATTTCCCCATCATCGAGTAATTTGACCACAAATTCTGGCGACACATTGAGCAAAGTCGCAGCTTCTTCAACAGTCATATCTTGCTCAATTGGCACTAAAGACACTGCTTTACCAGCCGCCATTAAATGTGCAGCTTGACACAACAATTGATAGAGAGATTCAGGAAGTGCGATCGCTTCCCCGCCAACTTCCACAAGTTTTACTTTGGATGTTTCAGAATCACCATTTTCTGTCTGGAGACATAGCATTTTATCCAACAATTTGATAGCTTTTGTTTCTGCTTCTGTCGGTAAAACCGGATCTAGGAGTATTTTTTGTCGGTTCATGAAAATGTTTCCTGAATTCGTTTAATGCTATTATAGCTTATAAAATTCGGCGATTGAAATCGCTTCTACACAAACGAAGTCGGCCTCCGCCGACTGAAGAATATTGATATCAAATCAGACTTAAATACCTCGCTTATTTTCTTAGTCCGCGAAGGCGGACTTTGTTTGTGTAGACGCGGTTTCAACCGCCGACTTTCTCAAAACAAACCCAAAACAAAAACCCGGTTTCTCCAAGAAACCGGGTTTAAGCATCCGCGTTAATCCGCGTTCATCTGCTGTTAAAAAATCCTACAACTGCTTCACCTCAGAAACCAATTTGGCAACCACATCCTTAGCGCTACCAAACAACATCATCGTCTTATCCTTGTAGAACAACTCATTGTCTACCCCGGAAAAACCAGCACTCATCCCGCGCTTAATCACGATCGTATGTTTGGCCTTATCAACCTCCAAAATCGGCATCCCGTAAATCGGGCTCGCCGTATCGTGACGCGCCGCCGGATTCACTACATCATTCGCACCAATCACCAACGCCACATCCGTTTCTTCAAACTGCGGATTGATATCGTCCATATCGTACAACTGCGGATAAGGCACGTTTGCTTCCGCCAACAGCACATTCATGTGTCCCGGCATCCGCCCAGCCACCGGGTGAATTGCGTATTTCACGTCAACACCCATTTTTTCCAAACCGTCGGCTAACTCGCGCACCGCGTGCTGTGCTTGCGCTACAGCCATCCCGTAACCCGGAATAATTACAACCGATCGCGCATAACCCAACATCATCGCACTTTCTTCGAGATTGATGCTGCGAACAGTTTTGTCAGTAGTACCAGCAGCCCCAGCAGTACCCGCAGCACTTCCGCCACCGCTACCAAAGGCGCTAAACAGCACACTACCCAAGGATCGATTCATCGCCTTGCACATGATTTGCGTCAAAATAATCCCCGACGCGCCCACCAATGCACCAGCGATAATCAGCATATTGTTCATCAAAATGAACCCAGCCACACTCGCCGCAATCCCCGAATAAGAGTTAAGCAGGGATACCACCACCGGCATATCGCCACCGCCAATCGGTAGCACAAACATGATTCCCAGAATATTGGAAATCGCCACCAAAGCCAGGAATACCGGCACATCCTCCGGATTAAACAGCATATAACCGCTGCCGGCTAAAAGTGCGATCGCCAGCATGGCATTAAACGGCTGTTGCAGCGGAAACGTCATTGGCGCACCCGGTAGCAATTCTTGCAGTTTCGCAAACGCCACAAGGCTACCAGTGAAAGTAATCCCGCCAATCAACACACCCAAAAGGATCGTGATTGTCGCGTCTGGAGTTGGCGATTCCGGGATGCTGAGATAGCGCCAGAATTCGCCCACAGCAACGAGTGCAGAAGCCGCGCCCCCGAAACCGTTAAGCAAACCCACCATCTGCGGCATATCCGTCATCGCCACGGTATTCGCCATAATCGTTCCCAAAATGGAACCGACGATAATTCCGACAGCAATCAATTCGTAGCTGACTACTTGCTTTTCCAGCAACGTACCGACGATCGCAATTAACATCCCGATCGCAGCTAACACATTCCCTTGACGCGCAGTTGCAGGGGAACCCAACTGTTTCAAACCGATAATAAACAAAGATGCGGCAACTAAATAACCTAGTTGAATGCCACTGGGCAGAAAATCGCTCACGCTTTAACCTCTTTTTTCTTGAACATTTGCAGCATTCGATCGGTTACTAAGAAACCGCCGACTACGTTAATTGTGGCCAGGGCGATCGCGATCGTCCCCAAAATCGAAGTAACAGTCACATTGCCTTGGCCAGAAATCAGAATTGCACCTAAAACGGCAATTCCAGAAATCGCATTCGATCCCGACATCAAAGGTGTGTGCAGCGTCGGCGGGACTTTATTAATTACTTCAAATCCCACAAACGACGCTAGAGTAAACACCACTAAACCTGCAATCAATCCTTCTGCCATAACAATTGGTAATTGGTAATTGGAAATAACTCGTTCCCGGTTGCGTCCGCCAGTCCGCCAGGGAATGAATTCCCTGACTCATAGCAAAAGTCCTCTTAAGAGGACTAATAAACATCTCCCATAATTCTTGTGGAACAGGCATCTTGCCTGTTCAAAAAAGCCTTTTTTGGAGATATTTAATCAGTTCTTCAGTCCTCTTCAGAGGACTTGAGCTTTGAGGCAGGGGTTTCAACCCTTGCCGGACTATCGGACTATCGGACTGCCGGACTATCGGACTGCCGGACTTTGCCTCATAACGACAGAATCTAACTGACGGCTGAAGCCTGAGCTGCCAAAGCATCCCGAACTCGCTGATTGCTAATTTCACCGTCGCGGGCAACACAAGCACCAGCAATGATATCGTCTTCAAAATTCAAATTGAGTTCCTTATCTTTCACCATCAACTGAAGTAAAGAGGAGATATTCTTCGAGTAAGTTTCGCTAGCGTGGACAGGCATCGACGAGGGCACATTAATCGGGCCGATGACATTAACGCCGTTCCATTCAACATCTTTCCCCGCTTCCGTGCATTCGCAATTGCCGCCTTGTTCGCCCGCGAGGTCAACAATTACAGATCCGGGCTTCATTTGAGAAACCATTTCTCTAGTAACTAAAATAGGTGCTTTTCTGCCGGGAACTTGAGCGGTTGTAATCACTGCATCGGAAGCGCTGACGTGTTGGGTGAGCACTTGGCGGGTGTATTCTTTAGCCGCTTCTGATAGCTCTTTAGCATAACCTCCGGCGGCGACGGTTTCTTCCTTGAGTTCGACATCAAGGAATTTAGCGCCCAAACTTTGCACTTGTTCTTTTGTTTCCGGGCGGATGTCGAAAGCTTCGACTACCGCACCCAAACGACGCGCCGTGGCGATCGCCTGTAAGCCAGCAACGCCCACACCCATTACCAATACTTTCGCGGGGCGAATTGTACCCGCCGCCGTTGTCAGCATCGGAAAATATTTCGGCAAAGCGGCGGCTGCGATCAATACCGCTTTGTAACCGGCAACGTTGCCCTGAGATGACAGTGCATCCATGCTTTGAGCGCGGCTGGTGCGCGGGATCATTTCCATGCTGAAGGCCGTTACTTGGCGATCGGCTAAACGCTGCACTAAAGCTGGATCTCCCAGAGGATTCAAAAATCCGATGAAAACGCCTCCTTCCCGGAGTTGATGAACTTCTGATTCTTGCAGGGCCCCGATTTTGACTACGACATCGGCTTCGCCCCACAGCCTAGCGGTATCGGCGACAACCTGAGCTCCCGCTTCTTCGTAAGCAAGATCCGAGAAAAAGGATTGTGCGCCGGCACCGGCTTCAACCCAAACTTCGACGCCCTGTTTGACTAATCGGGCTACAGCGTCGGGTACTAAAGCCACCCGGCGTTCCCCTGCTGCTATTTCTTTTGCGATCGCTAATTTCATGAACTCTCCTTATTTAAGCCTTCCCAGGGCGGTTGAAGCCGCGCCTACACAGACAAAACCTGCCTCCGCAGGTTTCTTGAAGTGCGATTTTTAATCGCCCGATGCCTTGCTTTACATTGAAGCAGCCCTTGCCCTAAACTTCTCTCGTTGATACTAAAGCCGATCGCCCAAATTCGACCCGTATCTTTAACTTATCTTATACATTCAAATTCGCTAAATGGTTAAGTTTGCCACCGATTATGATATAATTTTATGTCGCCTAATTCTGTAGTTTGAATGTCTGTTATCAGTATTACGCAAAAATTCCGCAAAAAAAAGTGACCTCAGCCGGCGGTTCCTCGCCCTCATCAAATTGCTGAGACATTCGATATATTGTAGGCACGATCGCAAATTTCGGGCGAGCAATATTTAAGGTTCACCAAGAGTTTAATTAGAGGAGTTGTTATGCGACGATTATTTTCAGCACTAGCGGTTACAGGTTGCTTGGTGGCTGGATTACCCGCCATCAGTTTAGCCCAGTCAATGCCAGGATTCACGATTTTCGGCGGCCCCGATCGCGCCAACCAATTAAACTATCGCTTGGATTACGGTACAGCCGGGATGAGTGGCGATAGATATCGGCTGCGAATTCCTTCCAAAAAAGTAAGTTTGGCGATCGCCCAACTCAACATATCCTATCCCGACTACTACAAAGGCGAATTTGACCAAAAAGACATTAAAGTGCGCGTCAAAGACAAAACAATAGAATTGCAAGAAGTAATCTGGGACAAAGAAAATCGATTCATAGAAATTTATCCCAAAGAACCAATTGCCGCCGGCAACAATGTTGAGGTTGTACTCTCCAACGTCAGAAACCCATCTCCCGGCGGAATGTACCATTTCAACGTCCGCATCCGCACCCCTGGCGACGTTCCCTTGCTGCGTTACCTCGGTACTTGGCTGTTGAGCATTAATTGACGGAAGGAATTTCTCGTTAATCAAGCGATCGCGACAGAAAAATTTAAATGTGGCGATCGTTTTCCTACGGGCAAAAATTTAACTCTCCTCAAATCTTGGTTTTCCTCACATCTTGCACCATTCTCAAGAACAGGCAAGATGCCTGTTCCACAAAAAGTGAATTTTCTTGTGGAACAGGCATCTTGCCTGTTCATAAAAAGCTTATTGAGAATGGTCAACATCTCAGTTTTCGGGAGTTGTAAAATAGAACCTCCGGCTCATATCGCAATTCTCAATGATTCGTAATAATGAGTCTAGGGGCAGTCCCCCGATAGTTGCCCTTCGCTAATTAGGGGTAGGCCCTGGGGCGCTACCCCTAAAAAATGTTTACCAATCAAATAGGATTGCTCTAGCCGTACTTGCAGCATGAATCTACTAGCAAAAATTAAAACAATACAACTTCCTCCAGCGCTGCGATCGAGAAATTATCGCCTGTTTTTTGCAGGACAAGGGCTCTCACTGATTGGCAGTTGGATGACGCAAGTCGCTACTGTTTGGCTTGTCTACAATTTGAGCGATTCACCTTGGATGCTCGGCGTGGTGGGATTTACCAGTCAAATCCCCACATTAATTTTACTGCCTTTTGCAGGAGTTTTAATCGATCGCTGGAACCGCCATCGAGTCATAATTGCCACTCAAATATTAGCGATGGTTCAATCCTTAGCGCTAGCATTTTTAGCGCTAACAGGAGTCGTTAACATTTGGCAGATGCTGGTACTGAGTTTCTTCCAAGGCGCAATTAATGCCTTTGACGCGCCGGCACGGCAAGCTTTTGTACCGGAACTTGTAGAAAAGAAAGAAGATTTAGCAAATGCGATCGCCCTCAACGCTTCCATGTTCAACGGCGCCAGATTAATCGGCCCAGCAATTGCAGGTTTGCTAATAGCTACAGTCGGGGCAAGTTATTGCTTTCTCATTGACGGACTCAGCTACATCGCTGTAATTGCAGGCTTATTAGCGATGCAGATCAAAGCCCGTAAAATTGCAGCAACTAATACCAAACCATTACAAAGATTAAAAGAAGGATTCGTTTATGCCTTCGGGTTTCCCCCGATTCGAGCAATTTTACTGCTATTAGCATTAGTCAGTTTTGCCGGAATGTCGCACACAGTTTTAGTCCCAATTTTTGCCACCAAAATACTGCAAGGCGACGCACAAACCCTCGGCTTTTTGATGGCATCTTCGGGAGTCGGAGCCTTCGCGGGCGCGATTTATTTGATTTCGCGCAAAAGTATAGTTGGCCTCGGCAAATTGATTGCGATGTCATCGGCCATTATGGGATTCGGACTGATAGGTTTTGGTTTGTCCCGCGTCTTGTGGCTGTCATTAATCATGATGTTGTTTGTGGGGTTTGGTTTCATTATCCAATTTGCCGGAGGAAACACATTTTTGCAAACAATTGTGGAAGACGACAAACGCGGAAGAGTGATGAGCATATACACAATGGCATTTTTTGGAGTGACACCGTTTGGGAATTTAGTTGCCGGCGGATTGGCAAATTATATCGGCGCTCCCAATACAGTGATCATTGGAGGTATAATTTGTGTTTTAGGCTCCATAGTTTTTACCAAACAGTTGCCAGCTTTAAAAAAGTTCGTCCGGCCACTTTATCATAAAATGGGTTTAATTCCGCAGTAACAATTTAGCGTAAAAGCACAAAGGCCAACATTAAACAACATTCCCAAAGCTAATATCTGACAGTATCTCTAGCAATCCTCAACAATTGGTAAACTTCTCTCTTGATCTCTTCTCTTCTCTTTCTCTGCGCCCTCTGCGCCCTCTGCGGTTAAAACATCCAAATTAATTCCGCAACCCGTCGCAGAAAACGTTTTTTAGCTTATTCACCATTCTTGTTGGGCTTCTGCTTCTGCTTGAATTAAATTTTGCCGCAGTTGCACCCAATTTATTTGATGAGAGGGCGAGTCTTCGATGAGCTTTCCGCGCTGTAAATGCAGAATTCTGGTGCTAAATTGCTCGGCTAATTCTAATTGATGGTTTACCATTACAATTGTGGTTTGGCCGTTTGTTAGCTGTGTAAATACTTGCAAAAGGTGGGCGGCTTTTCCTGCGTCTAAGGCGGATGTTGGCTCGTCTAAAAGCAATATTTTTGGTTGCAGAATGATGCCGCGGGCGATCGCCACGAGCTGTTTTTGGCCTGTGGAAAGCTGCAATTCGGTGCGATTGAGCCATTCTTGGGGTATGTGCAGTTGTTCGATCGCCCCGCTAATTCTCTCAGCAATGTTTGATGCAGTCACCCCCCGCAGCTTCAAAGGATAAGCCAATGCTTCTCGCACCGACATTCCCAAAAGCTTCGATTCTTGCAGGATGAGGGTGATTTGTTTGCGGAGTTCGATCGCAGGTATTTGGCGATATTCTGTATTTTCCAGATAAATCGAGCCGCTGGTGGGACTGCTGAGCCGATTTAGCAACCGCAACAGCGTTGTTTTGCCGGCACCTGAAGGGCCCACAATTGCCACGCGAGATCCCTTGTGTACCTGAAACGATATATTTTCCAACAAATGACTTGAGGCGATCGGTGTTTTCAAGCTTACACTGTCAATTCGCAGTTGAGGATTTGTTTCTGTATTATTTTCCGAATAATTAGGCATTTAATTAATTAAAAATATGGCTTTCGTGGAACGGGCATCTTGCCCGTTATTGAGGCAAACAAGATGCCCACTCCCCAATCCAACTGACTCTTTGTGGAACGGGCATCTTGCCCGTTCTGGAAGCAGGCAAGATGCCCACTCCACAATCCAACTCACTCTTTGTGGAACGGGCATCTTGCCCGTTCTGGAAGCAGGCAAGATGCCCACTCCACAATCCAACTGACTCTTCGTGGAACGGGCATCTTGCCCGTTCTTGAAGCAAGCAAGATGCCCCCTCCACAATCCAACTGACTCTTTGTGGAACGGGCATCTTGCCCGTTCTGGAAGCAAGCAAGATGCCCCCTCCACAATCCAATTCACTCTTTGTGGAACGGGCATCTTGCCCGTTCTTGAGGCAGGCAAGATGCCCGCCCCACAATCCAACTCAAACTCAAACTTTTACAGCTTTTTCTAAAGGAAAACCCAGCTTTTCGCGCTGTTCCAAATAAAGCTGAGCAACTCGCCGCGCCAAATTGCGAATTTTAGTAATGTAGCGGGTTCTTTCCGTTACCGAAATTACACCTCTAGCATCGAGTAAATTAAAAGTGTGAGAACATTTTAACACATAATCAAGACTAGGCAAAACCAATCCTTTTTTTGTCAATTGTTCGGCTTCTTGTTCGTACAATCCAAATAGAGTAAACAGCAATTCTGGATTGGAAGCTTCAAAGTTATAAGTACACTGTTCTATTTCTCCTTGCAGGTGAACATCGCCGTAAGTTATGCCATCTTTCCACTGAATTTTGGTCATGGCATCGACTTCTTGGAGATACATTGCTAGGCGTTCTAGTCCGTAGGTAATTTCAATGGAGACGGGGCGACAGTCAATGCTACCGCACTGTTGAAAGTAGGTAAATTGGGTGATTTCCATGCCGTCGAGCCAGACTTCCCAGCCGACGCCCCAAGCTCCGAGGGTGGGCGATTCCCAGTTGTCTTCTACGAAACGAATGTCGTGGTCTTCTGGGCGAATTCCTAATGCTCTGAGGGAGTCTAAATAGATGTCTTGGATGTTGGGAGGAGAGGGTTTAATTAAAACTTGATATTGATAGTAATGTTGGAAGCGGTTGGGATTTTCGCCGTAGCGTCCGTCGGTGGGGCGGCGACAGGGTTCGATGTAGGCGACTGACCAAGGTTCGGGGCCGATTGCTCTGAGAAAGGTGTGGGGATTCATGGTTCCTGCACCTTTTTCCGTGTCGTAGGATTGGGCGATCAGGCAGCCTCGATCGCTCCAGAATTTGTTTAAGGTGGCAATGACTGATTGAAAGTTCACTGGTTTAAATATGGTTAGCGAGTGTCTAAACTTATTTAACCATACTCAAGGCACGGTTTATTGAAATAAACCCTGCCGAAATTAGATAAGACAGGATTTATAGCGAATTGCCCTACTCTGCTTTTTCACGTTTGCGTTTTTCGATTTCGGCGATCGGTAATAGTAGAGCGTCTTCAATTTGTTGCCTAATTGCGAAGCTGCAATTACTTGAATGCAAGCAATTCCACAACAATACATTGGCATTATAATACTTGTCAAACAGACTTTGCTGAGAATTAGTAAATCTTTTATGTTGTCCAATGTTACGATACTTAATCATGATAGAGCGCATTATACTTCTACATCTTTTCCACTCTGTAGGTGAGGTAACTAGAGCAAGTAAAATATCATCTATAAGAGACTGTAGAACGAGTTTTAACTGAGGAGGGGTTTCAAGCTCAACTATAGCTTGTTGCATATACCTGATAGCCCAAGTTAATAGAACATCGGCATCAAAAAGAAGAGCAAAAGCAATATCAATTGCAATGTCATTTGACAGACTAAAGACAAATTCGCTAGGAGCGGTATTGTGGCGTTTGTAACTATCAGCTACATCTTGCCTAAAATTAGGATCGATTTTATAGGCAAGAATATCCCTAATAGCAGGATGAAGAAAATATTGAATACAATTAAAATGAATCTCTGCAAAATAAATATAAAATGACCGTATGGCTGCTGGTTTATATCGGGCATCTCGGAGAGAATCAGTTTTATTTTGTGCCCAAAGCAAGAATTTTTGAAGCTGCTTATTATGTTTAATTAAATCATTAATACGATCTTGGAGCAATGTCAATAACTTTTCTGAATCAGAAGCTGATAACATACTTACGATTAGTGGGAATACCTCCTTCCAATGTCCTTGATACATATAACAAATGAGTTGCTGCAAATCTTGATGCTGAATGAACCATTTTGCTACAAGAAATTCTTGAAATGTCAAGTGCGAAAATGACCATATTTGTTGCGATCGCTCAATCAACAATCCATGCTGCGCTTCCATCGCCCTCAACACCGATCGACTATCCCGCTGCCCAATTCCCAAAAACTCCGCAATATATCTCTCAATTTCCGCCTGCTCAAACAACACATATTGCTCTTGCTCAAACTTCTTCACTGCTAGAAAGCTCAATAACTCCAGCTTCCGCTCTAGCAACAAATCACGATAAATTTCATCCCGATCGATCGCCCGATCCTTATCCCATTGCTCCAGCAATAACTTCAACCCTTCTTCATAAAGCTTAGAACGCTTCGAGTGAAACTTCCCCGTCGGGTGAAACACTGCACAAGTCAAACTCAGCAAAATCGGCGTAATTGCCAAGTCCCGAATCGGCTTATTTGCCTCTAAAAATAGTTGTTCTAAAAACTCCTTCGCTTTTGCCAGTCCCCCCGACTCATCCCGCATCACCGCCTTATACCAATGTTCTGAAAACGATCGCACCTGCGACTCATTAAAATCAGCTACTTCCACATAATCAAATCGCTCAAACTGTGATTCCTGACTCTGCGTTCGACAGGTCACAATTACCTGCACCTGCGGATAAGTGCGAGCAAACCGCTTGATTTCCTTGGCGATGCTCTTCCCATCTTCTCCCGTCACTTCATCCAACCCATCCAGCAGCACCAGCGCCCGACCTCGATCTAACGCCAATTGAGTTTCGGCATCCGATAACCGCCAGCACCCTTCTAGATAACGCTCTAGCGAGTAGGCAACCTCACCCCCATCCTCGACAAAATCTCGCAGTTTAATCAAAACCGGAATGCGGTGCGCTTGTAAATTACCTGCGTTGCACTCCATCACCACTCGCTGCAAATACGTGGTCTTTCCCGAACCCGGTTTGCCCACTACCATCAGGTTCGCATTCTTTGCCAGCACCTTTAAACCTGATACCCGTTTTAGCTTTTTGCCCAAACCAATGCGATCGAAACTGCGGTAGCTGCGATTTTGGCTAAAGTCCTGCCACAAGTCATCCAATTCCGATCTACGACTACTACTGAGTTCCTCCAGAATATTGACATCCACAAACAAGTCACTCAACGGCACGCAACGATCGACACCCCAAAGCGGCATTCTGCCGTGCAAGGGTTGGATGTCATCGTGGAGGCGCGATCGTACCTGCTGAACCAACGCATCAACAGGATCTTTGACGCTCTCGGCAGGCAGATTTGACAGTGAATTCGGTGGTTTACCTTTCTCCTGAACCTGTTCAGCGTCGGGTTCCCATTTCAGTTTGAGCTTTTTGCAGATGCAAAGAAACTGCTTGCGCTGAACAGCTTCACCTTTGAAAAATTTGTGGATGGTAGTACGCGACATCTTTAATTCAGCAGCCAAATCGGATTTGCTACCAAATTTTGCTAATGCGCTGTCCGCGTTTTTCAGTTGAGTTGGCGATAACCTCAGAGATCGCCCGGTACGTTCTGTCATGTAGTGGTTTCAGGTTTCTCCAATTATAGCGACGCGATCGTAACTTGGACAAACTTGTACATAACCTGAGCGGTAGGCGATCGGATCTAAAACCAGCCTCCTATCTTGCATTTGGCAGATTGTTGAGAGTTTCAACAAAGATGACCAACATGAAGATTTCAAATAAGAAAAAATGGCTCAAAGTAACCGAGTTTGCAGTGGTTGGCGTTGCCACTTGCCTCAATCCCCACGCAGGATTTCTGCTGTTTCTGCTCAAGCTGTGCTTTCAAGTCCTGACTGCATTACAGAAAGACGATCCGAGTGAAACAGATAAAAGCTAGAAGTCCCCGATCGCCTTGGTGAAAAAATTCAACAGGGCGATCGGTTCCCCAAACTCCTATAGCGAGATCGCAATTTCAGCAGATTCATTTCCCCCATTACGAGAGCGAAGATGTCAGGTAATTTCCGTATCGAGTCGCTTGAGGAAAAGCAGTAGTTTGCCTTCGCTGAACCGTTGAAACTCTCCGTTCATTAAATGAGATACTTCTGGCTGTGGAATGCCAATAACTTGACTAATTTCGCGCTGTTTCAAATTGCGTTGTTTCATAATACGGATTACTTGAATCCCTATTTTTCCCCGAATAAAAAGTTCATCTGTATCCTTCAGACCGAGGTCAGCGAATACGTTGCCACTGCTTTCTTCAAAAATCGGTTCTTGTGTCATAGTTCTCTCTTGGCATGGTATAGTACCCATCTTCGATTCGCATCGACAACTCATGAAAACAGACACCATTTTCTACAGCCTGTTTCAAGAATTTCCCAGCTTCTTCTTTGAACTGATCGATCGTTCCCCAGACGAAGCCACCGCCTATGAATTCACCTCCCGCGAAATCAAACAACTCGCATTCCGCATCGACGGGTTATTTCTCCCCAAAACCGAAGAACCTGAAAAACCATTTTACTTGGCTGAAGTTCAGTTTCAACCCGATGCCGACTTGTACTACCGCATCTTTGGCGAACTCTTTCTCTATTTGCGACAATACAAACCACTCAATCCTTGGCGCGTCGTTGTCATCTATCCCAATCGTCGCATCGAACACGAACAGATGCTGCAATTTCAGGAACTCTTAACCAGTCAGCGCGTCCAACGGATTTACCTCGATGAATTGCCAGAAGCAGCAGATCGCTCGCTGGGAGTCAAAGTTGTTAAACTGGTAATCGAGCCAGCAGAGACAGCAGCAGAACAAGCACGCCAGTCGATCGCAATGGCCCAACAACAGATATCCGATCCCACCGTTCAACGCGATTTAATTAACCTCATCGAAACAATTATCGTCTACAAACTCCCCCAGAAAAGCCGCGAGGAAATTGCCGCCATGTTGAATTTAAGCGAACTCAGACAAACTCGATTTTACCAGGAAGTCAAGCAAGAAGGCTTAGAAGAAGGACTCGAACAAGGTGAGAGGCAGGCGAAGTTAGAAGCCATTCGTCGCACGATAGGGCTGGGGATAAATTTAGAGACGATCGCCCAATTATTAGATTTGTCTCTCGAATTTGTTCGGCAAACAATTAACAAAATCCAACGGGAATCGATGTCACTCCCCGAACAAAAGATCGACTCGTTTATTGAACTATTAACTCAGCAGCGATCGCTCTTCGGGGCCGAACAATTAACCGAACTAGCCCAGCTAATTGAACCCTTATCCGATGAGATCGATGTCCTTTCAGAAGCGATTTCATCCTGGGCGGAAAATTACCCTTCAATTCAGCAAGCTCAAGCCAAACTGCTCGAACCACTACCGCCGATCGCTAAGGCATCAGAAAAAGCAGCAGTCACCCCAGAAAGTAGCGAATCTCAACTCCGCGATCGCCTCAACAAACAAGCTCTCAAAAATGCCATTGTATTTTAGTGTACAACCGCTTACCTCCTTTATAATTCGGCGGTTGAAACCGCTACTACACAAACAATGCCCGCCTCCGCGGGCTAAGAAATAAAGGGGATATTTAAGCCAAATTGCCACTAAAAAACAAAATAGTCTGAGCCCCGACTTATTTAAGAAGTCGGGGTTCTGACAGTGAAAAAGTTGAGATTACTTTCTAGTTTAGTTTGCGGGAGCGAGGGAAACTAACAGAGTGATGTTGTCAACGCCGATGACATAAACCGTGTCTCCCGGTGTGAGGGTGATTTGGCCATCGCACCGTGCGGGCCACCAGCTACCTTGGAAGCGGACGCGACCTGTTTGATTCGGGTAAATCGATTCATCAACGACTGCTTCTTCGTTGAAGTAGTGGAAATTGGTGTTGATGTAGTTATCCATTAAGATATTCTTTTCTGTGCTGTAGGTGTGAAGAGAAAAAATAGAACCGAAAGCTTTTACTACGTTAAACATTTTGTTGACTCCTTTTGTGTTAATATATATCGAAGTTTTATGGCTTATTTGAGGCTCTTTGAAAAGTAGCATTTCCTGGTTAAAATTGATTACCAGGTCTCTCATGCTCTGATTTAGTCTGCGGGAGCGAGGGAAACTAACAGAGTGATGTTGTCAACGCCGATGACATAAACCGTGTCTCCCGGTGTGAGGGTGATTTGGCGATCGCACCGTGCGGGCCACCAGCTACCTTGGAAGCGGACGCGACCTGTTTGATTCGGGTAAATCGATTCATCGACGACAGCTTCTTCGTTGAAGTAGTTAAAATTGGTGTTGACGTAATTTTTGATAAGCATATTGTTAGCTGTGCTGTATCCTTGGGTAGAGAAAATCGAGCCGAAAGCTTTTACTACGTTGAACATGATATTTACTCCTGTTGTGTTAAAATATATGGGGATGTGTAATTGTCGGTTTATGCTATTTGAGAGGCTGCATTTCCTCGGTTAAGATTGATTGATTGCCTTGATATTTCATTGTTCTTGCCTTCCGTGGTTTTATCAGGATAAAAGGCAAAGAATTTTTGAAATGTTGAGGGGATTTGAGAAGCGGTTGCGGGGAGTCTAAATCCAGTAATTCCGAGGTATTGAATTAAGGATTTAGTGGTTGAGCAGTTGGTGAGATTTACCTTAAGGGTAGATGTTGTTAGCTACATTAGAGATTGGCTGATTCCGCATTACTGCTGCTGTGAAAATGTTTTATTTTTGGGTTTTATGTTTTGATTGGGTTGTGACTCACTTGCTTTACACTTACTAATTTGCCAGGAGTCCAATATCTTTGGGGCGATCGCCAGTCCACTTTCCGAGTCTGGTACTGGCACAGGACACTTTCAAACCTGCAAACAACGATTTTGCAAGGGTTTCTGCCTAGCTATCAGGCTGGTAGCTGTGCCAATTTAGCCAACTGGACTACCGCGAACGGTGAATTATGAACTTACGCATTCTCGATCGCCCAATCCGGAATATCCATAAATATCTAGTCCGTAACTGACGCACCAAACCCCTAAAAACCCGGTTTCTGACACCCTGTGCGCCATTAGGGGCCCGTAAGCGGATCTATGATATAAGCCAGTAAACTTGGCAACTCACCCACCCTCCCCATGCGATATTGAGGTGTACCTACCTATTTAGGCATAGAAAATAGGCGATCGAGACTTACGCAGATATCAGGAGGCGGTAGGAGTTTTTGATCGATGCAGGTCGATCGCACCCTGTAATCGCAATTATGGAACAGGTCGAACTTAAAATCCATTCATAAATTCAGAATCTTAAATTCATAAAAGTCATAATTATAGAGAACCTGCTTGATACTGCATAATTGTTACAGGAATTTTGAATAAAGTTTTAGCTAATTGAGACAAACCAAACTTAAATTTAAGCGACTGCGGCAATTCTTGTACGGAAACTTCTACGAAGCCAAAGCGAGTATAAAATGATGCGAGTCGCTTTCCCAAACATTCTAAATATAGCGGTTCTGTAGCTTGTTGAATTAAATATTTTGTGAGGTAACTTCCCAAACCTCGATCGCGCCAATCTTTCGCCACCACCAAACTGCCCAATTCTTGCGCCCCCGCAAATTTCCGCAACTGTCCGCAAGCTGCCAATTTTCCCTCGCATTCGATGACCCAGAATTGCTGCCAGCGCAACTGAGTTGGATCGAGTTTGGCGCTCCACACTAACATTCTAATTGATTTGATGTCTTGAGCACAGGCCGGGCGGATGGCGCATTGTGGCGGCAACGAAAAAGAACTTTCATTCATTGTGATTCCTGTTGACTGTCTCGTTTGGATTGAGCTTTCAACATCCTTTCTTTTAACCGCACATTTCTCTCGGCAATTTCTGGATTTCCCTTATACCAAGGCGGAACATCGTCATAATCGGGAATTCCATCATCTATCAGATAGCGCGCGTTGGGCTGCTTGGGATAACCTGCAGCCAATCCTCCAGTACAGATAACAAACAAGGCTGTATTTTCAGCAGCTTTTAATGCTCTCTTTGCTGCGGGAGAAACTCTCACAATATCGCCGCCCTCAAGTGTCAATAGTTCCCCATCTACAACCATCAGGCCTTTGCCTTCAACTACAATATAAACTTCTTCTTGTTCTGCGTGGCTGTGAGTAAATGTGTAGCCATCACCAGCAGGCAAGCGAATCAAACCTAAAGCTACTCCTTGTAGATTTAGCTGTCGCCAAGGGTTGGTGAGTTGGGGCAAATTGTTAAAGTCAAAGTGAGCTTTAGTGAATTTATTGTTACTTTCAGAATCTAGTTCCATATTATGTATTTAAGTATAAGAGGTGTTACTGGAAATTATACCAGCTAGCTGCTTCAAAATGCGAAAGACTTCGTAAAGTTCGTTTCCTGGACTCCCAATATCGAAAAGTTTAGACACGGCATACTGCGGTGTGCCTTGTTTGGTCACTTTGATAAATCGAAAGCTGCTGCCATTTGTCAGAAGCCCAAATGTTACTGGTTCTGGGCTGGGGTCATTCAGCATATAAAATAGTAACTGAGGAAGCCCAGCTTCAACGGAATATTGAGAGCGTTTGGCTTCGATCGCAACTACCCAAAAAGATTTCAGCAATAGCAGGACATCGATGCTACCCCTGACAATTGTATCTTCATCTTCAATAGTCAGTTCTACTGATTTTTCTGCCTCTATATGAAACGGAGTCAAGTAGAAATCTGCTAAAAATAGCAAGGGAGCCAGTACCACCATTTTTACGGTATCTTCCAGCATCGCGTACTTGACACTGTTGATATAACCTGCTTTTACGTTGTCGAGCGCTCGCTTTTTGTCATCGCTAATTTCCGGTAAATCGTCAATCCACTCCCGGAAGAATTGCTCATCTTCACAAAGTTGAAAATTAAATTTTGTTTCGACATCTAGCAGTGTCAGTGTTTTTGCTTGAATGCTTTGTGTCATAGTTTTATGTAGCTATTTGCTGGTTGGTGTTAATTGTAGCATATCAACTGTCGATCGCCTCCCACAAAACCTCCGCGCCAAACCTTACCGGATCGGTACAAGGCAATCCCGTTTCTGCTTGAACTTCAGCTATTGCTAACAGCGCATTTGCCTCATTTAAGTGATGAGTGTTGAGGGCGATCGCGCTCACTTTTCCCCCTGCAAAAGCACCCGCAGCAGCAGCTAACATTTCGTACAATTCAACCACTTTTGATAACCTGGGAATCGATACGTGCGGGTGATTGCGAATGCTAGTTTGTCCGGCTCGGTGCGCTAAAATTAAGTGAGTTGGCTGCGAACCCCGCAGCAGCGGCAGAGTCGCCGTCGAACCCGGATGCAATAGCGAACCTTGCCCTTCTACGTGCAGAATATCGCACTCAGAACCCAATTTAATCACCATTTCTTCGACAGCACCAGCCGCAAAATCAACTCGCACTGCATCCAAAGGAAGGCCTTCATTTCCAATCATTAAACCAGTTTGTCCCGTTGCTAAAAATTTGGAACGCCAACCCCGCCGCAAGCAAGTGCGATTGAGTTCCAGACTGGTTGACATTTTGCCAACGCTCATATCTGTGCCGACAGTTAATACGCGGCGACAACTTAATTTAGCTGCGGCAGCAGAGGCGATCGCACCCACAGATTTCGGTTCCTGACGCACGTCCCAAATCCATTGATTTTCGGTTAAAGGAACTGTTACCAAAGGTGCAAGTTTCGCGTGCAAACCATTGACAACTGACAAACCCGCTGCTACCGCTTGATTAATTTCTGGCAGCCATTCTGCAGGCAAAACACCGCCGGAAGGAGCGATACCAATTAGCAGAATATCCGGCGCAAATTTCAGTGCTTCTGCAACGGACGCAACTATCGGTACTTGTTGAGGAATGCCCGTTAATTCAGCCAAAGATTGTCCTGCACATTGGCGGTCTATTACTGCTACAATTTGTGCTTCGCTGTAGCGCAAAAATGCTAAACCTGTTTTGCCGGAATAACCAAGAATACCCTCGTGCAGCAGGATTGCAACTTTACCATTTTTGATCGGATAGTTTTTAGTCATTGATTCACTTTCAAGAGGGGGATTTTAGATTTTAGCTTCAATCTAAAATCTAAAATCTAAAATCGATTAGGTGTTAGCTGTGATTTGGGTTCAGGGTAAGATCACTCGGATCTTCTCCCAATTCTCGCAATCTGGCCTCTAGTCGCGAGGCTCGCTGGCGTTCCTGTTCCGCTTGCTGTTGAGCGGCTTCGGCTTGCTGTTGAGCGGCTTCCTCTGGCAACAAAACTAAATTGCCAGATTCATCGAAAAAACGCACCCAAGTCGCTGTTTCTCGATCGACAATTCCTTCCCAAGTGCCCAACCAAAAACCTAGGGTTTCGCACCACAGCCAACCCCGCTCGTTGGGCACTAACGGCTGATAACGCAGGGTGACATCTAAACGCCATCCTTGCAAAGAATTCGGCTCGAAAGGATCGAAAACAAAGTAATCAGGAGTTCTAAAAACCTGCTCGTAAATATCCTTTTTTTTGCCTGTGTCCTGATTTGCCGTTGACGGCGACAGCAGTTCCACAATGACATCCGGGTAACGTCCGTTTTCTTCCCAAACTACCCAGCCTTGTCGGGAAGTATTGCTGTCAACACCCAACACAGCGAAAAAATCCGGGCCTCGGAAATCCTGATTCCGAATCTGTTTAGCGCTGTAATAAATAAACATATTGCCACCGACAAAAAAATCGTTCCGGTTAGCTAAACCTTGTTCTACGGAACGGATTAAAACGGTCATTGCTATACGGTGGCGGTTGCTTTCCATTTCTGCACCATCATCAAAAATTAAATCAGTCGGCGGCTGGTGTTCTTCAAAGAAAAGCTTGGCTTCTCGATCGATTCCCTGTCCAATTGATTCTACTGGTATCATACTATCTCCAGATTTATTTTTATCTGTCAACTGTCAACTGTCAACTGTCAACTGCCAACTGTCAACTGTCAACTGTCAACTGTTTAACGATACTTCTATTCTACAAGGTCAATTCGCCGCACTCCCAATCCCGATCGCCCGTTTGGCAGCAAACACCCATTTTCGACGATCGCACCGGTGAAAGGATCGTCTAATAAATTTAAGTGACTGTCCAAATCCAAATAGTCAGCTAGTGGTGAAAGTTGTGCTGCTGCTGTATTTGCGATCGCGCTATCTGAATAGCAGCCGAACATTACTTGCAAATTGCAGGCTTTTGCCGTGTGAATCATCCGCATTGCTTCGGTCAATCCGCCTGACTTCATCATTTTGATATTGATGCCGTGGACGCAGTGCGCTAACTTGGGTATATCGGAACTATTAAAGCAACTTTCATCAGCAAAAATTGGCAGCGGCGATTGACGGTACAGTTCTGAAAAATCATCCATATCGGCGACGGGTGAAAGCGGCTGTTCGACATAATTTATCTGGTATTTTTCCAGCCAGTGACACATCTGGGCTGCATCTTTTAAACTCCAACCGCCGTTAGCATCTACACTGATTTGAATGTTAACTGGTGCTTCCTCTAGCACTGCTGTTAACATAGCTTTGTCGGCTTCGATTCCTTCGGGATTTCCTAATTTAACCTTAACGGCGCGGTATTTGATGCTTGCTGGATCTGTGGCATCTTTACCAAACCAATCGCGCACTCTTTCTCTTGCACTCCTCGGCGAATTAATGCCGATTGTGACGGAGGTGGGCACGATGCGCGATCGATCTAATCCCCACATTTTCCACAGCGGCAAGCCTGCTTTTTTGCCCAGCCAGTCGTGCATTGCCATGTCGATGCCGGCGCGGGCGGCTGAGGGTAAGTTGACCTCTGTTAATACTTGTTCGATTTTTTGGCGATCGAACGGAGTAAACTTTTCTAGCCGCGGTGCAACTTCCTGCAATGCGGCTAGCAGAATTTCGGTAGTTTGGGGCCGAGAACCTGTGGAAAACGGCGAAGCTTCTCCCCAGCCTTCGATGCCTTCGTGTGCTAATTTTACCCATAAATTCGTACTTTGGGCTGTTGTACCGCGGCTGATGGTAAGGGCAAACCGCTTGCGGACAGTGAAGGTTTCAATTTGAAGGTGCATTGTCAGTGATTGGTGATTTTTTGTAGATAAAAATCCGAGGGGGCGGATTGCGCCGCTTTTGGCATTTTTTACTTTTTACTTTTTAGTTGGATTTTGCTTGTTCTAGTTTATCAAAAAGTTGAGGAAATTCCTTATTTCTGTTTCACCGAAGAGAGTTGCTTTCTCTCTCAGCATTTGGGTTCTCTTCTTTGCTGTTGCTGGTTGCATCATACAAGTTCTGCGCTACGTTTTTAACTATTAAGAACGCTGGATTAGTTGATTTAAATTAGACAGATAAATAAATTATCCTTCGTGGTACTCGTCATTTACTTTGCTGTTTTGCGCGATTTGGCTAGGTATTATTGCTACGGCTAAGAAGAAGCAGGGCGATCGCTATTTTGGGCAATGGAAAGCGCTGGGGTTCATGTTTGTATTTTTTTGTTGACATGAAATCTTGAGTCTGCACGAAATATTAATTATTAACGATTTGGGAAAAGCACTGCATTTAGGAGGATTTTTTTACTTCATTTGGGTAATTCCGGGGGCGCTTTTTGTGGTGGTTACTGGGCTGGCTTATCTCAAGTTTCTCCTGCACCTACCCCGGAAAACAAGGGATTGTTTTTTACTGGCAGGCAGTATATATGTCGGTGGAGCACTTGGCATGGAAATGGTTACTGGCTATTATGCAGATGCGGTAGGTCAGCGAAACTTGATGTACGGTTTGATGACTTCTGTTGAGGAAATTATGGAAATGGTAGGGGTGATCGTATTCATTTACGCCCTGCTGTCTTACATCGGTTCCCATCTTGAAACTATTGATTTCCGGTTGAAGATAGTGGAAAATCAAGAGAGGTAAAGCTGACGATAAACCAAGATTCTTAACGAAATTGAAATCGCCGATATTATGACTATCTACTTCTACACCACTGGCAGCGAATACGGCTGTTTTTCTAATTTTTCCAGTCATGGATTCGAGTTAGACGGAGAATATTGGGCAACTACCGAACATTATTTTCAAGCACAAAAGTTTCCCAAAACGGCTCATTGCGACCAAATTCGCCAAGCAAAAACGCCGAAAGATGCCGCAAAAATGGGGCGCGATCGCTCTCGTCCCCTCCGCAAAGATTGGGAAAAAGTAAAAGATGATATCATGAGAAAAGCCGTAGTCCGAAAATTTGAAACTCATGCCGAAATTAGAGAAATTTTACTCGCTACTGGCGATGAGGAAATAGTCGAAAATTCCCCTATTGATTACTATTGGGGTTGCGGTAAAGATGGCAGCGGCAAAAATATGTTGGGCCAGATTTTAATGGAAGTAAGGGAAATATTGCGAAAACGCACGCCAGAGTAAAACATAATTTAAATTTCCCATCCTAAAGCAGGACTTGTTTAATCGTAAGTCCTGCCAGGTTCTAAGCGAGTATTTTCCCAATTTTATTAAACACGCTGACTCAAAAATCCGCCTGACCAACTGTCGAATTTTGTGCCAATCTTCTCAGGCTGTTCTGGTAGAGGGTTTAGCCTCTCCGAGAAGACTGCAAAGCACGGGAAACGGTAAAAACCCTGCACCACATTTTGATTTCAACAACTACGGTCAACCCGAATTAACTTTTATCGTCGCAAGTACAGCATTTGTGCGCCAGTCGCCTCCCGGACACCGTTCTCCTTAGGTTGGCGATTCACAGGTCAAACAGCAAAACTCCTGTTCAGGCTAAAGTTTGTTTTTTATTGATGCTGTATCTTTCTATTGTGTACGATTTGTGCAAACTGTTAGCTGTTGTACAGAATTCTTTACAATTTTTGCCGCAGTCGCTTTTTGCTAAGGGGGGAAAGGAAAGGCACTTGTTGAATTTTTGACCTATTTGCCTCGTGTGGCGGTTATTTGCCGCATTTGCTGTTGAATCCGGTTAAATTGTTTCTGTTCTTCGCTAAGCATTGTATTGTCGATCGACGATTGCATATCCCACTGCCATTCTGACAGCAAAATTAGACTGCCTGCCAGAACAATTCCCGTTGTCAAATACTGCCAAGGTGCGACAAAGGGCAATAATCCGATACTAAATAGATGAGTTAGTCCAATCAGGAGAAAAGTGCGCGATCGCAAACCGAGTCCCGTCAACAAATAGCCGATCGCGCTCAACCCCAACCACAAATCGCACAGATGCAGCAACAAACCTCCCCAACCGGCAAAAATACTGCCATCCGTCAGAACCAAACCAGTTATCATCAAAATCGCCCAAGAGTAAAGAATCCAGCTAACACGCTCGACTCTTACCCAAAACAAAGTCAAAACCGCCATTGCCACAGTGCCAATTAGAGTCAAAGTTGACCACAGAATCGCCTGAAAGCTCCAACTGAGGGGGAAAAACTGAGCCGTAAAAAAAATCCCCCCTGTCACCAAACCCCAAAGCAGAAAAGTTTGGTCGATGCGGGTATAAAATCCTGAGAAAAGAGTAATATTTCCAATTTGCCAGTGGAGTCGCAACAAGCCTTCGAGGTCTTGTACATCGAGATGTTCTTGTTTGCTGCGGAGTACGGGTTCGGAGGCGTTGAAAAAGGTCATCCAGAGTTGGGGAAAGTATGAAGTTTTGTGTATTGTAACAAGTCTTAAAGCATATTTTTTATATTTTTTCTTGTTCCCGGGCTCTGCCTGGGGACGTAGATTTGGAGACTCTGCTTGCTGTTTTCCTCAGCAACCGAAGAGGCAGAAGGCTGCGTTAAGCTTTGGAATAACGCAGCCTTGAGATTTGAGTTCAAGCAAGTCTCCAATTCTTATCTTTCGGAGAATAAATGAAGGCAACATTCACAAGAATTGAGCCATCTTTTTTGCCTGTAGAGTAAATTTGCCACGTACCTGTGGGAACCTGCCGCAGATACGGTTTATTTTTCCTTAGCCGATCATAGATTGAGCTTCTTGAGCGATCTACTAATTCGGCAGCACGTTCAACAGTGCAGCCCATTTCCACCGAAACTGCGATCGGCTGGGTGAACAGATTGAGCTGTTCGCTGTTATAATTAGTCATGAGAAATCCTCGGTCTATATAGACCATACACAACATGAGAGTGCTACTGGTTGCAGCCAGTGGCTCCCGAAAACTGATAAGCGATCGAAAGCGTCTCTAGTTACAGCTAGGGGCGCTTGTTTGCTTGTTAAGGGCAGTCTAACACTGCTTTTAAAAATATACAATACAAATAACGTACATTTTTTAAATATATGGTAAATTAGACGTACTAACCTTAAAACCCTTGTAAAACAAGCAGTTCATGGAAAACGTATCAACCAGAATTTCTCGTTCCCAGTTACTATCCAGGGGGTTGACAGTATGAAAGGTACACTTGTTTCTCGCTTCACGCCCAGTCTGATGAAGCACGAAGATTTAGAGGAGATGTTGGTGCAGCGTCACGATTTGGCAAACGAGCTAGTCGAGTCAATCCGGTTGAGCATCCTCCAGCCGATCGAGCAGCATCACCTATTGATTGGGATGCGAGGTATTGGGAAGACGCACTTAGTCTCGCTAATGTATCACCGCGTTTCCAAAATGGCGGATTTGCGGGAAAAAGTGCTGATTGCTTGGTTGCGGGAGGAAGAGTGGGGCGTCACGTCGTTTCTCGATTTGCTGCTGCGAATTTTGCGATCGCTCCAATCAGAATATCCGGCTGAATACAAGGCTGAATTGTTCGATCGAGTAGAATCGCTTTACGGTGAATTACCCGATACCGCTCAACAGAAAGCAGCAGAATTGCTGAAAGATTTTGCGGCCGAGCGCACTCTGCTTTTACTTGTAGAAAATTTGGATGACTTGTTTGAAGGGTTGGGCGACAGCGGGCAGCAGCAATTCCGAGACTATTTAGAAACTTATCATTTCTGTACGATTTTCGCGACATCTCAGCATTTATTCAAAGGAATTGACAATAAAAAAGCGCCTTTCTACAACTTTTTCAATCTCCATTATTTAGAAAAGCTAAATTTAGAGCAAGTTGTCGGCTTATTGAAAAATATCGCTAAATTAGAGGACAACAAAGAACTAGAGTTATTCATAGAAACGCCAAAGGGACGTTCTCGAATTGAAGCAATCCATCACTTGGCTGGCGGCAACCACCGCGTTTATATGATTTTTGCGGAATTTTTGACCCGCGACTCGCTCGATCGACTGGTAAAACCGTTTTTGCAAACCCTAGATGAATTGACGCCCTACTATCAGGCGCGGATGGCGTGGCTTTCGCCGCAGCAAAGAAAGATAGTTGAATTTTTGTGCGCTCGGCGCGGGGCTGTGATGGTTAAAGAGATTGCCCAACGCTGTTTTATGACGCATCAGACAGCATCCAGCCAACTCAAACAACTGTCGGGAATGGGTTATGTGACGAGCGAGTCGATCGGGCGCGAGTCGTATTATGAACTTCAAGAAGTGCTGATGCGCTTTTGCATGGATGTGAAGAAGCATCGGGGCGAGCCGATTAGTTTAATTGTGGATTTTTTGCGTTTGTGGTACACGCAAGAAGAGCTGAAACAGCGATTGGATCGCTTGGGAGTTGGATTTGCTGCGATCGGGAAAGAGCTAATTGATAATAGGTCCGAAAAAAGTCATTTGAAGTATCAGATAAGTTGGGAAACACTACCACCTAATGAGCTACTTGAGCGAGAATATTTGCTGCGCGCGCTTCAGGCAAGGGAAACAGATGATTGCGAAGACTCTCGCGTGGCAGCCTACGTGCGGGAAATTGAAAATTGCGAAGAGAAGAAAGATTATGTTTCTGCTTTGAATCTAGCAAATAAACTGGTGGCAATTCGCGGTAAGGCACGGGATTGGTTAGAAAAAGGACGTTGCTTGCACAATCTCGAACGTTATGATGAAGCATTAGAATGTTACGATCGGGCGATCGAGCTGGACGCCAATGATCCGTGGGTTTGGGCTATCCGAGTCAATGTACTCAACAACCTCAAACGCTACGAAGAAGCGTTAGAATCCTTTGATAAGGCGATCGTCGAACTTGATGCCAATTTTCAGTTAGCTTGGCGTATACGAGGTGGTTTACTCAACAACCTCAAACGCTACGATGAAGCTTTAGCATCTTTCGAGCGAGCGATTGTACTAGACGACAATGATCGCTCGGCTTGGGTTTTACGAGGCAATGCGCTTTACGACCTCAAACGCTATGAAGAAGCTTTAGCATCTTTCGATAAGGCGATTGTACTAGACGACAATAATCAGTATCTTTGGGTTTTACGAGGCGATGTACTTAACAGCCTCAAACGCTACGATGAAGCTTTAGCATCCTTAGATCGGGCACTCGAACTTGATGCCAATTTTCAGTTAGCTTGGGGTATACGAGGCAATGTACTCAACAGCATCAAACGCTACGATGAAGCTTTAGCATCCTTAGATCGGGCGCTCGAACTTGATGCCAATTATCAGTGGGCTTGGGTTGGCCGAGGAAATGTACTCAACAAGCTCAAACTCTATGATGAAGCTTTAGAATCCTTTGGTAAGGCGATCGAGCTTGATGCCAATTATGAGTGGGCTTGGCGTATGCAAGGCAATGTACTCAACAAGCTCCAACGCTATGATGAATCCTTAGAATCTTTTGATAAGGCGATCGAACTTGATGGAAATGATAAGTGGGCTTGGGTTAACCGAGGCATTGTACTCGACAACCTCAAACGCTATCAGGAAGCCTTAGAATCCTTTGATAAGGCGATCGAACTTGACGACAATAATCAGCATATTTGGGTTTTACGAGGCGATGTACTTGACAACCTCAAACGCTATCAAGAAGCCTTAGAATCCTTTGACAAGGCGATCGAACTTGACCCGAATTATCAGTCGGCTTGGAGTAGGCGAGGCGATATTCTAAACAACAACCTCGAACGCCATGAAGAAGCCTTAGTATCTTACGATAAGGCGATCGAACTTGACCCGAATTATCAGTCGGCTTGGGTTAACCGAGGCATTGTACTCGACAACCTCAAACGCTATCAAGAAGCCTTAGAATCCTTTGACAAGGCGATCGAACTTGACGCCAATTATCAGTGGGCTTGGGCTAACCGAGGCAATGTACTCGACAACCTCAAACGCTATCAAGAAGCCTTAGAATCCTTTGATAGGGCGATCGAACTTGATGGAAATGATAAGTTAGCTTGGACTAACCGAGGCAATGTACTCAACAACCTCAAACGCTACGATGAAGCTTTAGTATCCCTAGATCGAGCAATCGAACTTGACGCCAACGATCAGTGGGCTTGGGCTATCCGAGGCTTGGTGCTGGATAATCTCGGCCGCTATGAAGAAGCTTTAATATCTGGCGATCGAGCGCTCGAACTTGGTTATCAAGATTCACCTGTCTTCTTCAATCGTGCTCTTGCTATTCTCGGATTGAATCGTTGGGATAAAGGCATCTCCGCCTTAGACGACGCATTCCAACGACTCGAACCAGACAATGAAGCTACTCCAGATGATGCCGAGTTAATTATCCGTAACCTGTTCGCAAACACGCACGATACATCGATATCTCAAACTCGCATCACCAGCATAATCGCAGTTTACGAAAAACACGAATATCTCTCAATCTTAGGAAATGGAATTGTGCGAAACATCCCCGCGCTAATGTCAGAAATGGTAAGCGACAAAGCCGCACGCACTTGGTTAGAATTGTGGCAAGAACTAACCAGCAAGTACGAACAATTCCAAATTCCCATCCGCCTGCTGAATGCGGCTGTCCGCTATAAGGAAACAAAGGGCGATAGACGAGTTTTGCTAGAACTTCCCATAGAAGAACGCAATTTATTAGAACCGTTGGTGTCAACCAAACCAGAATAAGTAAAACAGGACTTACGCACTCCGACAAAGAAACCGGGTTTTTTACCTAATCTGCCGATTGCAACGAAGTCTTTTCGTGAAAAACCCGGTTTCTGGCCCCCCTGCGTAAGTCCTATAAAATAGGTATAAAATAGAAATTGATGATACTAGCAAAGGACTCATCCCCATGACCGCAACAATTCCAACTAAAACCTCAGCAGAAATCATCTACCCAGACAGCGACGGCAAACCCATGTCAGACAATACCAAACAGTTTGAACTAATTGTCACCATTCAAGGCGGAATAGATGCCTTATACAAAGACAACGAAAATGTCTTTGTAGCAGGTGATTTGCTGTGGTATCCCGTGGAAGGAGATAACAAAACTCGCCAAGCACCTGATACGATGGTAGTGTTTGGCAGACCGAAAGGTTACAGAGGTTCCTACCAACAGTGGCTTGAAGATAATATCGCCCCGCAAGTTGTCTTTGAAATCCTCTCGCCTGGAAATCGAATCGGAGCACTGTTTAAGCTGTTTAATTTCTACCAGGATTATGGAGTCGAAGAATATTATGTCTACAGTCCAGAGGATAATGAATTAATTGGTTGGCTGCGTTCTGATGGAAAACTCAACTATATTGAATTAATGGAGGGTTGGGTAAGTCCGCGTTTGCAGACACGTTTTCAAACTGCATCGGGAGACTTGGAAATTTATCGTCCTGACGGACTAAAGTTTTTGTCTTATGTGGAGTTGTCAAGACAAATGGAACAAGCGCAGCAACAAATGGAACAAGAACGAGATGAGAAAGAGTTAGTACAGCAAAAAGCCGATCGCCTTTCAGAAAAACTCCGAGAAATGGGCATAAATCCAGAGGACATTTGAGATTATAATAGTCCTCGAATCACGGGCGATCGGAAAATGGGTTTTTCACCAAATCTGCGGGCTGTAAAGCGTCTAATCGTAAAAAACCCGGTTTCTAGACCCCCATATCTTAATTATGCAAAATCCCCGCCAAATAGCCTTTCTCGCACTGCGCGAAGTCCACCGCCGAGGTGCATTCGCAGATGCCACACTCGATCGCGCTTTCAGCAATTCTCAACTCAACGACCTCGATCGGCGTTTAGTCACAGAATTAGTTTACGGTAGCGTCAGGAGAATGCGATCGATCGACTTCATCATCGACAAACTAGCCACAAAGAAATCCTCCCAACAACCGCCCGAACTCCGCACCATCCTACATTTAGGCTTATATCAACTCGAATATCTCAACCAGATTCCCCCCTCCGCCGCCGTCAACACCACCGTTCAACTAGCAAAAGAAAACGGATTTTCAGGACTCAGCAGTTTTGTCAACGGTTTGTTGCGCCAATACATCCGTTTAACAGATAACAACTTAAACCCATTAACAGTTACCAATTATAAATCAACCGTCGAACGCCTAGGAATTCTGCACAGCTTCCCCGAATGGCTGGTAAAATTGTGGATCGAACAAATAGGCGAAGCCGAAACCGAACAACTCTGTGAATGGTTCAACCAATCCCCCACGATTGACCTGAGAATCAATCCCTTAAAAAGCTCGATCGCCCAAATCGAAGCTGCCTTCAAATCCCACAACATCTCAACTAACAGAATCCCCAACTTGCCACAAGCATTAAGACTAAATGGCAGCATCGGCGCAATTCAAAACCTCCCCGGATACAGCGAAGGTTGGTGGACAATCCAAGACAGTAGCGCTCAATTAGTCACCCATTTACTAGCGCCCCAGCCAGGGGAAACTATTATCGACGCCTGCGCCGCGCCGGGGGGAAAAACCACCCACAGCGCCGAATTAATGCAGGATGAAGGGACAATTTATGCCTGCGACAAAACCGCCAGCAGACTCAAAAAACTTAAAGAAAATGCAGACAGACTCCAGATGAAATCCATTAAAATTCATACCGGAGACAGCCGCCATTTCCCAGAGTTTGTTAACCTCGCAGACAGAGTTTTACTAGACGCACCTTGTTCTGGCCTCGGAACCCTCCACCGCCGCGCCGATGCCCGCTGGCATCACACGCCGGAAAACATTCAACAACAATCTCAACTGCAATCGGAATTGCTAGCAAATGCAGCGACATTTGTCAAGTCCGGCGGCGTATTAGTTTATGCAACTTGCACAATTCATCCCTTGGAAAATGAAACAGTTATTCGATCGTTCTTAGACAACAATCCTCACTGGCAAATAGAACCGCCAACAATTGATTTACCCGTACAGCCCTCACCCGAAGGATGGGTGAAAGTGTGGCCGCACCGAAATCAAATGGACGGCTTTTTTATGGTGAAACTAAAGCAAGATTAGATTTGTAGATTGTGATTTACCGTTGGGTGACGGATGGCAATTGTTGGTAAAACCCGCTTAATATCCAGGCTCTTGATAAGCAGGCTCTTGATAAGCAGGCTCTTGATAAGCCGGTTCTTGATAAGCAGGCTCTTGCGGTGGGTAATACTTCGGTTGAGGATTGGGATTGTAAGGTACGATCGCACCATCCTCATTCACAATCATCCCCCGAATAATCCTCTTAGGCTCCACCGGTTTGGGCTTAATACTGCGTTTGCGGCCCTCTAACTCCGGCAACTTCGGAAACTTCTCAACCGGCATTCCCTTAACAGCTTGACTCATAAAATCGCGCCAATTATAGGCCGCCGTACCGCTAGTTCCCCAAGTGGGATAATTGTCATCATTCCCTAGCCAAACCCCAGTCACAACCTGTGGAATGTAACCAATAAACCACAAATCCCTGACATTTTCCGAAGTACCGGTTTTGCCGGCTACAGCGCGATCGTTTAAAGCCGCAGGCCCCCCCGTACCGTCTTGCACCACACCCTCCAACATCCAAGTAGTAATCGCAGCACTATCCTTATCCAAAACCCGCTTCGGTTTAAAATTCGCCTGATAAATCACATCTCCCCGCTGATTAATCACCCGCTTAATTCCGTGGGCTTCAATAAAATTCCCTTGCGCGGCTAAAGTACCGTAAGCATTGGTTAACTCCAGCAAATTCACCTCCGAAGAACCCAAAGCCAAGGAATAAATCGGACTCAATTTCGACTTAATCCCCATATCGTTGGCTAATTTTATCGCCGGTTCAAACCCCACATCCATCAACACCTTCACAGCTACGACATTCACCGAACTCGTCAAAGCATCCGAGATCGATCGCCAACCGCTAAATTTTTTGCCATAATTATTCGGTTGATAGCCGTCGATAATAATTGGTTCGTCTTCGTAACTGTCATAGGGAGAAAAACCAGCGGCCATCGCTGCTGCGTAAACCAACCCTTTAAACGTCGATCCGGGCTGCCGCAAAGCCTGCGTAGCACGGTTAAACTGACTTTCTTTATAATTTCCGCCGCCCACCAGGGCCTTAACTTCCCCAGTCTTAGTGTCCATAGAAACTAAAGCCGCCTGTTCAAAACCCTGACGGCGGCCATCAACTTCGATCGCATCTTTAACCACCTTTTCCGCTATTTTCTGCCACTTCAAATCCACCGTCGTCTCGACAGTCAAACCGCCAGCTTCCAAAGCATCCTGAGAAACATAGCGCGGCAATTCCTTCCGAATGTAACTAGCAAAATAAGGCGCGACTACTTTAAATCGCTTCGGCGGACTTGGTTTAACGGCGATCTGTTCCGCCATCGCCTCCTTCGCCTGAACCTCTGTAATTACCTTTGCTTCCTGCATTTGTTGCAGCACCAGATTGCGGCGTTTCTTAGCAATATCGGGATTAACCAAAGGCGAATATTCGCTCGGTGCCGGCGGCAAGCCCGCCAAAGTTGCCATCTCGGCCAAAGTTAATTTATCGACTGTTTTGCTAAAGAAAACCCAAGCTGCATCTGCCACTCCGTAGGCATCCGAACCCAAATAAACCAGATTTAAATATCTTTCTAAAACTTGGTCTTTACTCAACTCCCGCTCTATTTTTTGAGCTAAAAGAGCTTCCCGAACCTTCCGCCTAATACTTCTTTCCTGATTGAGAAAAACAACGCGAGCCAATTGTTGGGTAATTGTACTGCCGCCCTGCACTAAATCTCTTGCTATCAAATTAGAAACAATCGATCGCACAATACCTTGATAATCCACCCCGCGATGTTGGTAAAAACGGCGGTCTTCTATGGCAATAAAAGCTTTAACCAACATTTCGGGAATTTCTTGAAGTTTCAGTTTATCTCTAGTTGCAGGCCCCGACTGCAACAAAATCGTATTATCTGCCGCCTTAATTGTCAGTGTCCCGTCGCGGTTAAAGGCCGACAAATCGTTAACATCCGGCAAACCTTTGTCTAAGGTGTACAAAATCCATAAACCGTAGATTAAAGCGCCCCCGCCTATACTGGCCACACCTAAACTTATCCAAAATCTAGGGCGACGGGAGATCCGTTTTTTAGGATTTTCCTGCGGTGCGCTATTTTCCTGCGGTGCGCTAATTTCCTGTAGTTCCGTATGTCTCTGCAGTTCGGTGTTCTGCGGTGCGCTATTTTCCCGCAATTGGCTACTATCCGATTTTTTGGGTGATTTAGTTCCCAGCAAACTTAATCCCGGCCGCAACAATTCTTTTCCCTTGGTTTGCAAGCTGGTAACTTGAGGTTCAATTTCCAACCAAGCGATTAAGCGCTTCAACCCTTCCCACCTGCGGTTGACTATTGGATATCGAGCGTATTCTGGTTCTAAATATTCTGATTCTAAATATTCTGATTCTAATTCAGACTCTTCTAGAGGTGCAGCATCTTCTGATACCACATACTCCGATCTTTGGGCCGTTGTCCCTGTATAAAATTCCGCCTCCGATTCCGGCGAGTTGAGCTTATTGCCCTTCGCAGGCTTCGGCGGTTCTCGATCGGAATTACCGCTTATTGCGTTAGTGACTTTGCTCAATGTATCTTTGATATTTGAGAAAAATTCTGCCACGTTCAGACCTTCACACCTCATCAAGTCCGATTAAAAATTAAGAATTGAAAAAAGCTAGCTTTTTTAATTCTTAATTTTTAATTCGACATTTTTTCTTGAATAACCCGCTGCCTTGAATTAGATTTTTTGAATTAAAAACTTTTTAATTCAAAACTCAAATTCAAAACTTTTCTTAACAATGCAGAGCTTGGTATTTTTTTGAGAAGTGAATTAGATTTTTTGAATTCAAAATTTTTTAACTCAAACCTCAAAACTCTGCTTAACTCGCATGACCCAGTGCCAAGGCTGCTACCAGCATACCCAAAACCAGGAAAGGCTGAGCACTTGCCTGATATTTAACATCATTTTCCAGGGGATTACGCAAAAAGTACATATCCTGAAAAGTAATTTGGGGAATTATCAGCAGCAGCAGAATGACAGCGTAAAGGTTTTGGTGGATGCTGATCAGGTAGCCTGCAATCCCAGCTTGAAAGATGTCGATCATCAACACGCAAATCCAAGCTGCGGTGCTGATGCCAAACATGACTGGCAAAGATTTTAACCCTAATTGCCGATCGCCCTCAACACTTTTGAAATCGTTGACGATCGCAATCCCCAGCCCTGCCAAACTGTAAAACAGGGTCAAGATCATAATCGTGGGATCTAGTGTACCAAACAAAGCTTGACCCGCCCACCAAGGCAGGGCAATGTAGCTAGCACCCAGGGCATAATTTCCCAACCAGCCATTCTGCTTGAGTTTCAGCGGGGGCGCAGAGTAGATATAAGCTAGAAACGCGCCACCGAGAGTCAAAACAGTCATTATCGGGAATTCATGACCCGCCCACAAGTCTAGAGCATAAGCCACCCCAATGCCAGCGGCTAATAATACCAATATTTGCGTTACTACTTGGGGAATCGAGATGATACCGGAGGGAATCGGACGGTAGGGTTCGTTAATGGCGTCGATGTCGCGATCGTAAAAATCGTTCAAAGTTTGAGTGTACCCGGTCAACAACGGCCCTGACATCAACATACAAGCGGCTGCGATCAAGAAATTCTCTAGGTTCCACACATAGTTTCCAGAAGACGCCGCCCCGCACACCACGCCCCAAATTAAGGGAATCCAGGTAATCGGTTTCATCAATTGCAAGCGAATCTTCCAGATGGAAGTTTCCCCGCTAGCTGCCCCTTTCATGCCCAACAGTTGCCTAGTTTTGGCACTGCGGTTTTCGGTAGCAACACTTTCCGGTGCAGCTTCTGGGGAGATTTGGGATGGAGGAGAGTCAGACATAATTTGATGTTAGCGGTACTGCTACTATTGTGTCGTTTTGCATTTCATTGACACTCTCCGGGCTAAAGCCACAGAGATTCTTTGATCTACGAGTCAATTTGCTGAGACAGGATTTCTCCAGCCAAAGTAGAGATTGATTCTCCCAAAGCGTTACTTGCATCAAGTGCAAAGGTTCCGGTATGCCCTACCGTACCCAATCCTCGACTTAGGATGTTTTTGGCTGCATTGAAATCTCTATCCAAGGTACACCCGCACTTGCAGACGTGCGTTCTTGTGGACAGCGTTTTCTTAACAACTTCTCCGCAGTTAGAGCATTCTTGGCTGGTATATTGCGGATTTACCGCAACCGTTACCCGCTCAAATACTTTTCCAAAATATTCAAGCCAGATGCGGAACTGATACCAAGATGCGTCGTTAATAGACTTAGCTAAGCAATGATTTTGCACCATATTCTTGATTCTCAAATCTTCGTAGGCTATCAAGTCGCTTGACGCTCACTACGCACCGTGCAAGTTTTATTGCATGATCTTTGCGTTGTCTACTTATTTTGAGATGCTGCTTACCTAAAATCTGTCTAGCTTTGCCTCTATTTTGGGAACCTTTAGTTTTTCTGGATACGCGACGCTGACAACGCTTGAGAACTTTCTCACCTTTTCTCAGGAATCTAGGATTTTCCACCGTAACTCCGTTTGAATCGGTGTAATATTCTTTCAACCCAACGTCTAGTCCGATGGTATTGCCAGAGGGCTCCGTGTTTTCCTTTCTATCGACATCGATACAGAATTGGACGTATACACCGTCTGCACGTTTTACTAATCGAACCCGTTTAATTTGGTTGATTTGGTAGAAGTGCAGATCGCGTGTACCTTTTAGCTTGAGCTTGCCAATTCCTTTTTTGTCGCTAAATTTAATCGATTTCCTGTCGTCTGCAAGTTTCCAGCCAGTCGATTTATACTCGACAGAACGACAGTCTTTCTGGAATTTTGGATACCCTTTTTTGCCGGGAGTTCCTTTTTTACAGTTGTCGGAGAATCGGGAGATAGCAGACCAAGCACGTTCGGCGCTAGCTTGCCTAGCCTGCGAATTGAGTTCATCAGCAAACGGAAACGATGCTGCCAATACCGCACAGTATTTGTTCAAATCGTACTTGTTCACTTTTTTGTTGTCGATCCAATAGCGTAAACAACTATTGCGAACAAACTGGGCAGTGCGAATTGCTTCGTCTACTGCCGTGAACTGGCTTGATTTTCCGTAAGCTTTTAACTCGAAGACTAGCATTGTTTTACCTCCCACCTTATGCTACATCATCTGGCACAAAGTAAGAGGTGGTACAACAAAAGTTTACATAAAAGTCGTCCTAGAAGGACGGGGTTTTAAACCCAGTTTTTTGATATAGCAATCCGATCTGAGTCTCACAACACCACGCCTTCTTGTCTTCCTAGACTTCTTATATAGCAAGACTTTCAGATTTTACATATCTAGAAAATCACTTAGGATTGCTATAAATACTTTTTTTTATAATTTCGCGCTTGCCCGCCTGCAGGGGGAGATTTTTGCCAGCCGGTGCATTTAATGTCAATTACCAGGAGGCGATCGAGTTTTTTGCCATACTACCCTTGAATCATCTCATCTGCCAGAAAATATGGCAAAAATTCAGAATCTAGAACCTCGACCGAAGTGTAGATACATAATTGCGGAAACGTTTCTACAGGCAATCCAGTTTCAGCAATTGCTTGTTCTGCTGCATCCGCATAGCATTCAGTCAATACCTCTTCAAGATATGGTTTGAGACTGGGGGAATCTTTGATAGCTTTGCGAATGCGTCTGCGATGTTCGGCAATGCTGCCTTTCCAACTACCGCTTCTTTGATCCGGTTGAAATTGCCACTTGAGCAAGTGCAGGAGAATTACAACCAGATTACTCTCTAAACTCCGGCGTTCACTTCGCCCCATGTCTTCTATTTCTGCAATCAGATTTTCCCAGTCGATGTTTGAATAGTCGCGAGATCGCAACTTTTCCACAGTGGTTTCGATCCATCTCAGGTAATCTGTATCATACAATTTTTGTCGTTCTACTTCTAATTTTGTCGTCATAATACTTTTTAGTTGGGCGGGGGCGGGTTTACGAGATGATTGGTTTTAGGCAATTATTGTTGGTCTAACCCGGCCCTACAATGTTCGAGCGCATATTATTGTTTTTTTGGCTTTGGACTTACTTAACAACTGTAAATTAACAAATATGGCGGTATGAATCAAAAGGCAGTCCCGTCCGCCGCTTTACTTCTACAACTGATTTGTAAGCGCCTTTTCTCTGCCTTTCTCTAACTATTTTTTCCGCAACATATCGATCTAAACCGCTGGCGATTAACTCTTCCGGCGAAAGAATATTTAACCGTTTCCAAGTAAACTGCAATTCTTTTTGATAATTGTAGCTGAAGCAAATCATCGGGGCGATGCGTCGGACGTGACTTTCGGGAACTCCGGCTATTTCTGATAACTCTTCGGCGTGGGTAAAAATGTAGCCTTCGTTTTGCAAAGATTCAATATCGTTGGCGTAGACGATCGGCAAACCCAAGATTCTGACCATATCGTCTTTGGTACACTCATTAATATCTATTTTGCCGCGCACGTTTGCCAGTTCTTCGGCATTCGTCGGACTTGCAGGAACCAATAAACCTCTGGGTGCAGTTTTGATCAGATAGCGCTTTTTCAAACTAAAAGCAGTGACAATTTGAGCAATCCAAACGATCGTACCCAAATTAGTTGAAGAAGATACCGCTAGTGCTGCTAAAGTAATGGCAACACCCCATCCCATCCAACTGCGAATATTTGACTTTTGGCCTGCATAGGCGATCGCCAATCCGCCGAAGTAGGGAATAAAAGAATACCACACCCAGTTTGGAGTTTGACGCAGCCAGTATAAATCTTGAGACACTTTAATTTTATCCTTAAATAGTTGTGCTCTCACACTTACTTATTTCACTCCCACTTTTTTAATAGTGGGCTTCCTTCTTCCTTCTTCCGACTTCCATCGGACTGACATCCGTTACATCCGTTACATAATCCGTTGCCGAACTTCCTTCTTCCTGCCTTCTGCCTTCTGCCTTCTTAATTACAATTCTCGCAACAGTTTTTGGCGTTTTTCTTCATATTCTTCGGCCGTAATTGCGCCCATATCGTAAAGTTTTTTCAATTCGCCGATCGCCCCGGTTACATCTTTTGCCGATCTGAGGGCATACCCCGACGGCAACGTGCCGCCATTGTACTGAACCTGAAAAGCTTGTTCCGACATCAGCAGCAGGCCGATAAAATCGAAAAATGCGAGCACGAACGGAATTAATGTCCAAGAAAATAGCAAGTATAATACCCCTGCTAAGTTATTGCCCAAATAAAATTTGTGAACTCCCAAAGGGCCTACAAAGAAAGCTAACACAACTGCTACGCTTTTATCTTTTACCATTTTTACTTTCTCCAGTTTTTTATTTTAACTTCCGCGATCGACCTTTAACCCTCGACCTTTAACGATCGAGCTAAGTAATCTTACTAATTTTTACTCATTTATTTTGGTTTTTGCGAAACTTAGACATCGCAAAATACAGCAGAACTATACCGACTTGAGCTTGTAGAATGACCAAGTAGCCTCTCAAGAAATAATTTAGTTCGCTGCCTGAATTGAGAGAAAATATTAAAATGCCCAAGGCTGCGTAGGGTGCGAAACGCATCCAACTCGGCGTTCCCTCGAACTTGTGGCTGTTCAAATTGCTCATTGGGTTTAAGCCTCATCCTAAATTAAAATTTACCTATAAATTAGCCGGCTTGTCAACTTCCGTTTGGTACGATCGCCCCGGTGAGTGTCTCAATCATCAGCCGACAAGATATTACTTCCATGTTAAACCCTGTTTTTCCGCTAAAATAAGCGACCGGGGCGGGTCTATCTGGATCTGTGGCTGAGATTACAGATTAGGGTGAACCCGCCCCTAATGAAATTCCGGTTATTTTACCGGGCTAGATATAAGGGGCGCACCGAGTACCCTACTGCTGTTTTTGGCAAGAGTCGATCGCCCTGACGATCGCTCTTGCCAAAAACTCGATTAATGCACAATTATTAACAACCGCCCGAATTAACTCGCCCCGCCGCCCAAAAGAAACAGACTCAAAAGAGTACCGCTATTCCAGAGACTGTGCAGAAGCATAGGAGCAAGGAGATTGCGCGATCGCGTGTACACAAAGCCCAAAACCGCACCCAAAGTCGCCAAAGGCAGAATCTCAGAGACACTCAAGTGAGCCACAGCAAACAAGAAAGCAGAAGCTGCGATCGCCCCCCAAACAGGCAAATAGCGAGTCAGAGAAGGCAGCAGAAAGCCCCGAAACACAATTTCCTCAAAAACTGGAGCCGCGATCGCCGCAGTGCCGAAAAACACCGCCAAAGCCACGTTGTCCCTACCTTCGAGAACGATCGGCAAAATCGGATTACTGCCACCTTGTCCCTGCCAAAATTGCTGATTAATCAGCGACACCAAAACTACCAAAGGCAAAGCAACAAAATAGCCACCAAAACCCCACAAAAACCAACTTCCCCGCCAATTAATCCGAAACCAACCTTCCGGCAAAGGCAAAAAAGACTTGACCGAAAAATACAGTACCGAAAGCCCCCCAGCCGACAGCAACAAATAAGTAGCAAAGATATAAAAAGCCTTCTCGCGCGGGTCAAAAGTAGCTGGGTTGAGTTTTAAAACAGCCAGAGAAACAGGCAGTAACAAATAGGGAATCAAGATTTGGCCCACAAAGAAAAAGCCGACCACAAGCACCTGCCAAACAATCTCACCGTCCCAAGGCACATCCCAAGTCAAGCTCGCATTTCGCGCCAACACCGGGCCGGAACCTGCTGTATCTAACTGCTTCCGCTGCAACAACCACTGCACGGTCAAACCAACCAACAAAACCGTACCAATACAAAGTGCGATCGCCGGAACGCCCACTATAATTGCCAACTTTTCTACAGCTTGCTGGGCCGTTACTTGCTCTGCTGCTTGCAGCGCCGCCAGCTCTTTAGAACGTTCTTGCAGCTTGTAAAGTTGAGCTAGAGCGCGATAGCGAAACCAGCCATCCAAAGACTTTTGAATGCTCGGCTCAGCATCCGGCAGCAGTTGAGCCGGATTGCTCCAAATTCCCGTTAAAACTTGAGCAGTTTCCACCGAAGAATCATCATCACTTTTAGTTTTGTAGCGCTCAACTAAATTTTTCCAACTTTGGAGAGCCGCCTCAGTTTTGCCACTGCTTGCCTGCAAAATTCCCAATCGCAAGTCAAGTTCATTTAGCAGCACTGACTGTTGCTTTATCGACTCGGACGCCGCCTTATTTTGAGCCAAATTCAGAGTATTGTCCTCCGACTTAGAGGCAATGGCAGACTGAATTTCTTTAACTTGTGCTTGAGATGTTTCGAGAGTTTTGCGAGTCGAGTCTCGCGCTTCTTGATATTGCGTCAAAGCCGTATTTAAAGGATCTGCACCGACAATATTGGTGCGCGCCGAACTTAAATTATCACTCTGATTATTTTCTCCTTGCCACTCCGAGGCGTGCAGCAGCAAATTTGTCTGGTAGAGTTCCAGCCGGCTTTGAATTTGCGGCTGATTCCAACTAGCAAGTAAAGATAAACCGACCAGGGCGATCGCGATCGCCGTTAAAATACCTAAAATAACCCGCTTCAGTGTCATTCCTGCTTTTCCGTCCCGCGCGAATCCGTGGCTAAATCTTTTCCGTCTTTAATCATAGGTCGTTGCAGACGAGAGTATCCCGACAACTGGTAAAATTTCACTGGCTCATCTTTTTGACTCGCCTCAACAAGACTTACGCCACAAATCCTCGCTCCGCCATGTATGGGTAAGGTGCGTACCATTGGTGTTAACTTAACGTCAAACCCAGTTATAGACTGATGTTGGACTATTAAGATCAGATCCCCCCTAGCCAAGGGCGGGCACGGGGGCACCGCCCCTACGAAGGGGGGCACAGGAGTCTTCTCAAAGTCAACCCCTACTCCCCTTATGAAGGCAGGGCTGTTTCATTCTCACCAAAAATGAGGTTTTTGTAGGGGTAGTGCCCCCGTGCCTACCCCCGCCACCAACCATCGAATGGGGGTTTCAGGCCAAAAGGGCCGGCACGGGGGCACGGCCCCTACCAAGAATGAAACAGCCCTGCTTATGAAGGGGGATTTAGGGGGATCTAGACTTTGCCTAAAAGCGACATTTATCAGGGGTTTCAGGCGATTGTTGACACCAATGGGTGCACCGCGCACCCGAAGCGCAGTAACAGGCTAAATCTAAAATCTAAAATCTAAAATCTAAAATCGAATGACTCGCATTATCTTAGTCCGTCACGGCAAAAGCACCTACAATCAAGAACGCCGCATCCAAGGCCGCCTCGATAAATCAATTTTGACAGAAGCAGGCCGCAGCGCCGCCCTGCAAGTAGGCGACACACTCAGCAGTATCGCCTTTGATGCCGCCTATACCAGTCCCCTGCAACGAGCCAAAGAAACAGCGGAAATCATCCTGTCGCGCTTGACAAATCCGCCACAACTCCAGCCAACTGATAATTTGATGGAAATCGATTTGCCTCTGTGGGAAGGAATGCTGCGGCAAGATGCTATAGACAAATTCCCCGAAGCATATCAGCAGTGGCAAAAACAGCCAGACAAATTTTCCATGAAACTGCCATCTGCTGACGGAGACATCGAACACTTTCCCGTATTGGCAATTTTTGCTAACGCCCGTCATTTTTGGCAAGAACTTTTATCGCGCCACCAAGACGGCACAATTCTAGTAGTAGGTCACAACGGAATCAACCGCGCTCTCATCGCCACCGCGTCGGAAATTACCCCGGATTACTATCAATCAATTCAACAGTCAAATTGCGGAATTAGCGTCATTAATTTTGGAACTTCCCCTGTTACCAACGACGAACTCGGAGAACCAAAAAAGAAAGTTGCAGTTCAATTAGAATCGATCAATTTAACTTCCCATACCGGGGAAATTTTTCCCAAACCGAGGGACGGACACCAAGGGCCGCGATTGTTGCTGGTGCGTCACGGCGAAACCGACTGGAATAAAGCAGGTAAATTTCAGGGACAAATTGACGTACCTCTCAACGATAACGGTCGCGAACAATCCAGGCGAGCAGCAGAATTTCTCAAGGATGTAAAATTAGATTTTGCGATCAGCAGTTCCATGCTGCGCCCGAAAGAAACGGCGGAAATTATTCTTCAATATCACGGCGGTTTGCAACTGGAACTCCGCGACGAGTTGAGAGAAATCAGCCACGGACTTTGGGAAGGAAAGTTTGAATCAGAAATAGAACAATCCTATCCGGGTTTGTTACACGAATGGAAAACATCTCCTGAAACAGTCCAAATGCCCGAAGGAGAGAATTTGCAGCACGTTTGGGATCGGGCGATCGCAGCTTGGCGAGAAATTGTACAATCAGTTTCTGGTACTGGAATTGTCGTTGCTCACGATGCCATTAACAAAGCAATTCTCTGCCACCTATTCGGTTTGGAACCCGAACATTTCTGGAAGTTCAAACAAGGAAACGGAGCCGTTAGCGTGATAGATTATCCCCACGGCCCCGATGGTTTGCCGGTATTACAAGCGATGAATGTCACAACTCATTTGAGCGGCGGCGTTTTTGACCAAACAGCCGCAGGAGCACTGTAATCGGTAAAGTGCTGGGCGCGAAACCGTAGACGTATAACCGGTCTGCTGTTTGACGATTAGGCCTTCGATCCCCCCGGCGCCTAGGGCGGGCACGGGGAGTAGGGGTCGCACCGCCCCTACGAAGGGGAGTAGGGGGTGGGACAGGAGCCTTCTTAAAGTCAACCCCTACTCCCCTTTTTAAGGGGGAGTTAGGGGGATCGAGACTCGTGTCAAAGCGAAATTTATCAAAGCTTTTAGGCTTAAGTTAACACCACTGCCCACCGCTACGAGTTCGCGCCTAAAAAATGTTTGAATTTTGATAACAATCGCGCCCGATGCTTAGGAAGTTCTTAATTCCTGAAACTAATGCGGTGGATTGCTTCTTCCTTCTTCCTTCTTCCTTCTTCCTGACATCCGTTACATCCGTTACATAATCCGTTGCCGAACTTCCTTCTTCCTTCTGTTATATGAGCCGCGAACTGCTACAAAATGTACGAGTGCTAGATCCAGTTTCAGGGAGCGATCGCATCGCTGATATTCTAATTACCGAAGGCCAGATCGAAGCCATTGCAGAAAAAATTGCTGAGTTTCCCGCTGACACCCAAGTGCGGGATTGCCAGGGACTGATTTTGGGGCCGGGATTAACAGATATCTACAGTCACAGCGGAGAACCGGGTTTTGAGGATCGAGAAACCCTGGAATCTTTGATGCAGGCTGCGGTGGCTGGCGGTTTTACGCGAGTGGCGATTTTGCCGGATACGTCGCCGCCTGTTGACAATTTGGCCGGTTTAGCATTGTTGCAGCAACATATCCGCAATTTGCCGCCCGGCCTGCCCCGCTTGTATTTTTGGGGTGCGCTGACAGCGGGCGTTAAAGGGCAGCAGATGGCCGAGTTGGGGGAGCTGGCCTCCTGTGCAGTGGTGGGTTTTGCCGACGGTTTGCCGCTGTCTAATCCGGCTCTGGTGAGGCGTTTGCTTGAGTATATCCAGCCTTTGGGCAAGTCTGTGGCTTTGTGGCCGTGCGATCGAACTTTGGCAGGAAATGGCGCGGCGCGGGAGGGTGCGGTGTCGGTGCGGTTGGGTTTACCGGGAATTCCGGCGAGTGCGGAAACTTCGGCTTTGGCGGCAATCCTGGAGTTGGTGGCATCTGCGGGCACAGGAGTGCACATTATGCGGGTTTCTACGGCGCGCAGCGTGGAATTGATTCGAGATGCGAAGGCGCGGGGTTTGCCGGTGACTGCGAGTGTGACTTGGATGCACTTGCTGTTGAATGTCGGGGCAATTTCAGGAAACTCTCAAGATTCCGGCGGCGGGAAAAATGCTCTGACTGCTTCGTTGCCCTACGATCCGAATTTACGCCTTGAACCGCCGTTGGGCAATCTCAACGACCAATTAGCGCTGATTCAAGCTGTGAAAGATGGGGTAATTGATGCGATCGCGATCGACCACAAGCCGCATACTTATGAGGAGAAAACTGTGGCTTTTGCTGATAGTCCGCCGGGGGCGATCGGCTTGGAATTAGCTTTGCCTTTGCTATGGCACGGACTGGTAGAAACTGGCGAATTTTCGGCTTTAGAACTGTGGCGAGTTTTGAGCGCAGGCCCTGCCGTTTGTCTCGGACAAATCCCCCTCACGGTTGCACCGGGAGTCTCTGCTGAGTTGATTTTGTTCGACCCGGCAATGAGTTGGACTGTTGACGGGTCAAGTCTGAAGTCGCGATCGGCAAATACGCCTTGGTTGGGACAGCAATTAGCAGGAAAAGTTGTACAAACCTGGATTAATTGACCCTTGCAATTGAAATTCATCTGTTGTAGAACAGGCATCTTTCTCAAAGTAGAACAGGCATCTTGCCTGTTTCTCAAAGTAGAACAGGCATCTTGCCTGTTTCTGGGAATGCTGGATGAGGTGACTCAGAAAAGAAGATAAATACATGATTGCTGCTTTTGATTCGTGGAAGTCCCCACCGCAAAACATGACATTGGATCTGGGCGAAATTCATGTTTGGCGCGTGTCTCTGGCTCAAACAGAATCTTGCTTGCAGAGTTTACAAGAGACTCTCTCTACCGACGAGCGGACAAAAGCCGAGGGTTTTCACTTTCCCAAAGGTCGATCGCAATTTATTGTGAGTCGTGGCGCACTCAGAGCGATTCTGAGTCGCTATCTTAACATAAGTTCTCACATTTTGCGCTTTGACTACAATCCCTACGGCAAACCCTCTCTCATCGTCGCCCAAGGTGGAAATTCCCTCCGTTTCAATTTGTCTCACTCAGGAAACATGGCTCTAATTGCGATTACCAAAAATCGAGATATTGGTGTCGATATTGAAAGCATAAATCCAAACTTTTCTTGCCTAGAAATTGCTGAAAAGTTTTTTTCACCCTTAGAACACTCTGTGTTGCGTTCGCTCCCAGAACAGATCCAACCCCGCGCTTTTTTCACCTGCTGGACTCGCAAAGAAGCCTATATCAAAGCAGTTGGTAAAGGACTTTCTATTCCCCTGAATCAGTTTGATGTCAGCCTCGCACCAGGAGAACCTGCAGCGCTGTTAAATGTTGAAGAAAACCCCGAAGAAGCATCGAGATGGTCTTTAATTGAATTATTTCCCGGTTCTGATATGGTGGCGGCTGTTGCGGTTGCAGGAGATTGCTGGAAACTTCATTGTTGGGAGTGGACAGGGGAGTTTTAATTTATGCTGAGATGTTGCAGCATTATCAATAAGCTTTTTATGAACAGGCAAGATGCCTGTTCCACAAGAAAGAAAATTCACTCTTTGTGGAACAGGCATCTTGCCTGTTGCTGGCGCAAGATGCCTGTTCCACAAGAAAGAGAATTCACTCTTTGTGGAACAGGCATCTTGCCTGTTGCTGACGCAAGATGCCTGTTCCACAAGAAAGAAAATTCACTCTTTGTGGAACAGGCATCTTGCCTGTTCCTGAGAATGGTGCAAGAGGTGAGTTTATACCGATCGCCCAGGGTAAAAGAGAACGGCAACAGTCGCTGGAATAGGTCTACTGGTTGCACCTCCAAGCTATTGTATTGCACACCCTCCATAGACAAATAAGGACACAAAAATGTTGTGTCCTTATTTGTCTATTCGACTGCAATTTGCCACTCTACAACTGATTTAATAATTTAACCAAATCGATAGCCAAACCCGCGTACCGTAATGATATATTCCGGTTGGCCCGGATCGATTTCCAACTTTTCGCGCAGCCAGCGGATGTGAACGTCAACTGTTTTGCTGTCTCCGATAAAATCTTGACCCCAAATTTTTTCCAGCAACTGATCGCGAGACCAAACTCGCCGGGGATTACTCATAAATAGTTCTAGTAAGCGAAACTGTTTAGGAGAAAATTTCACTTCCAGACCACGAACCAACACGCGGCACTCTTCAGGATACAGAGTTATGCTCTTATATTGCAGCGTCCTCGCTTCCGGTAACCGACTGAGGCGCTGGCGCCGCATCAGCGCCCGACAGCGAGCGATAAACTCCCGCATTCCAAAAGGCTTGGTCAGATAATCATCCGATCCGGCTTCTAGGTAAAAAGCGCAATTGTTGGCACTTCCTCTAGCACCGATAATCAAAATAGGGACGGGATTTCCTTGATGCCGTAACATTCGACACAGATCCAAACCGTTAATTGAATCCATAATTAACAGGTTAAAGGCAAATTCACCGTGGTATGACGAAGCAGCCTGTACAGAAGGCAGAGCGTTGCGCCCGTCGCTAGTAACCACCACCTCGTAGCCCTGTTCTTTAAGGGCTAAAGCTAGCATTTCCCGCAACAGGTCTTCACCTTCCAATAACAAGATACGGCCGGCTTGTCCAACAGCCAACCTTGAAGGACTTTCGCTTAATTCAGCAGAAGACATAAATATCAGTGGGAGTGATGTTTGTATGTGGCTAGCGCGAGGTACCTTCTTCAGTAGCTGAGGTACTCTCGCGCTGCGATCGTTTGTACGATCGCCAGAAAGTTCGATCGCTTAGAATCCTTCGCCAGTCCATCCCACAGACACGCGCTCGACCTTTGCTACTTGCTCATGCAAGGAATACAACCGTAGAGCAGTTGCCGGAGCCGCGCTGTCTGCCTGGGTCCAGGCCACAGAAGTCTGGTCATTTTTCGGGGTCGGTGTTAATTTCATAAAACATTGCCCGCTGTTAATTGACCACATAACACCCAATCTATAGGGATATGCTTGTTATACTACTCTTAAAAGGTTATTAAAAGGTAAAATTTTGGTAATCAATTGGTTAAATTATTAACGTTAAGTAATATAACGGTAAAGTTGCGATCGCACTGTAGAGCTTTTTTTAAGAATACAATAATAAGTTGCTCCAAATTCCTTTTTCTTCCCGTGCCGGCTACGATCGACGATAGCAAGTAAAAATTCTGTAGACTGCCTATCATGTTGCTGCATTTGAGTACCTGGCCCGAGGTAGAAGCTTATCTCGAAAGCTCCCGAGGCATAATTATCCCGATCGGCTCCACCGAACAGCACGGGCCCACCGGCTTGATCGGGACTGACGCCATTGCTGCCAAGGCGATCGCCCGCGGTGTCGGCGAAGCTGCCAATGCCTTAATCGGCCCGACAATTAATGTAGGGATGGCCTTGCACCACACCAGCTTTCCCGGCACAATCAGCCTCCGACCGCAGACGCTGATACTGGTAATCAGGGATTACATCACATCTTTGGCAAAAGCGGGATTTGAGAAATATTTCTTCATCAACGGTCACGGTGGCAACATTGCCACCATGAAAGCAGCATTTTCCGAGACTTACGCGCATTTGTCTGACTTAAATTTACCGAATGCCGATCGAATCCAGTGTCAAATCGGCAACTGGTTCATGTGCGGCTCAGTCTACAAACTAGCAAAAGAATTGTACGGAAACCAAGAAGGTTCCCACGCCACCCCCAGCGAAATCGCCTTAACCCAGTACCTTTATCCAGAAGCAATCAAGCAAGCTCCGCTTTCGGAAGAAGTCGCTTCCGGGCACAAAATTTTCGGTGCTGCTGACTTCCGCCGCCGATTTCCCGACGGGAGAATGGGCTCAAATCCGGGCTTAGCAACCCCCGAACAAGGTCAGCAGTTTTACGAATTAGCAGTCAAAGAATTGACTAATAATTATTTGGAGTTTTTAAGTTCCGATTAACGTTTTTTTTCTAGTTATCAAGAAACTCCTGGTAACTAGAAGAAATCTCAAACTATTCTATATTTTACGGTGATGAGTGAGTCAGCCACATGATATTTCATATCAATTCCGGCTGCGGCGGAATGATCTCAAATCGGCGATTCATCGGGCGTAAAGTCGAATCAAGCGGCCAACAAATAATTGGCGCAAATTTCATTTTTTTGACAGCAAGTCAACAGTCAAGAGTCAACAGTCAGTCGATTTTAGATTTTAGATTTTAGATTTTAGATTTTAGATTTTAGATTTGACTCCACACATGAATCTGGGAGGTGGAAATTAGGTGTAAAATATTTCCCTTGTCAACAGTCAACAGTCAACAGTCAACAGTCAACAGTCAACAGTCAACAGTCAACAATTACGGACGCTGCAACCGGAATCGATATCATCTATCTGAGAAAGGCTATATCTCCCGATTAATCAATCGGGAGAATATCAAAACTATTCCACAATCCAAGGAGTTAAAGAAGGTGTCCAAGCACTCAATTCTTCTTCCTTGAACCAAAGGCTAATTTCCGCACGGGCAGTCTCGACAGCATCAGAACCGTGAATCAGATTACGGCCGACATTGACAGCAAAATCTCCCCGAATTGTCGCAGGTTCTGCATTCAGAGGATTTGTTGCGCCAATGATTTTTCTCGCCGACGCCACAACGCCGTCGCCTTCCCACACCATCGCCACTACAGGGCCTGAAGTGATAAAGTTTACCAATCCAGCAAAGAAGGGTTTTTCTTTGTGAACATCATAATGTTGTTCCGCTAGTTCGCGACTCGCCGTCATTAGCTTCATACCAACTAGCTTAAAGCCCTTGGCTTCAAAACGACCGATAATTTCGCCGACGAGTCCGCGTTGTACGCCGTCTGGCTTAATCGCTAAAAAAGTCCGTTCCAAGATTAACTCCTATAATTGTGTTAACTGATCCAAAAGATAGAGTAACTCACAACGCACCTAAAGGCAATTCTGAGAATTGGAAATTGTCATTTGGAGGCTGATGGCCGCCGGAAGAAGGAAGAAGGAATAAGAAGAGGGAAGAGAAAAGAGGGAAGAAGCAATAGACTTTTTGCAAAAGTCCTTTTAAGCAAATTTTCGGACGGGCAAGATGCCCATCCCACGAGAGAAAAAACTTTTTGTGGGATGGGCATCTTGCCCGTCCCAGCTATTTTTGCAAGAGGTCTAATAAAAGCAAGGGTTAAAGAAACCGGGTTTCTACGATAAATTTTTGTTGAGCAGGGATGAATCTGCAAAGAAACCCGGTTTCTAGACTCCTATGCGTCTAGGACTGAGTTGCAGGGAGCATCCCGATTTTGTAAACAGCATTTTTTAGGAGTTCGAGCAGAATGCTCATTTGCCTATATTAAGTTAATCAGCCTTTAAATTATCGGTCAATAAATAATCCAACTCTTGTGGGGTGGCTTGGAGCAAGGCCCTAAATATCCAATCTAAATGTATAGCAACCCTAAATCATTCGCGTAATTATTGTAGGGGCAATCCCCCCGTGGTTGCCCCGATAGATAGGAGGTAGGCAAAGAAAGGCACTACCCTACAAATTTACATGAATGATTTAGGATTGCTATAGAACATTTTATCTCTAGCGAACAAGATGCTCGCACTTCTGGCACAATATGATACAAGTCACAATTTCCTGTGACTGCAAACAGTCTTACCTATGATCTCAAATACAAATATGTATGATAATAAACACAATTATTTAGGCTCAAAAATATAGATAATTAACAGAGGTATGAAGATTATCTTGACAGCCACCATTCAGACGAAAAAAGTATGAAATCCATTGTAGCATTCATTGAACCCAAAAAGCAAGAGTTTGCAAAATTGCCCTTATTTGACTTTCTAGCCAATAAACACATCCACGCGAATCAACGACTAATTTTTGCACCTGTACTCGCTCCTTTGGCTGTGGGATTGAGCGATTTAAATAAATATGTATTGCGAGAATCTTCTAGTAATAGCAAAGTTCAGGAACTAATTAATAAATATACATATAAAAAAAACTATTACTGGCACGACTATCTAGAATACCTAGAGGAACTAGGCTTAAACCAATTAATGAGTTACGGCGACTTCAGACTGCTTTGGGGTGAAGAAACTAAAAAAACTCGATCGCTCTGTTCAGTGCTTGAACGCTACGCTTGGAAAGCCTCTCCCATTGAGAAACTGGTGTTAGTGGAAGTCCTCGAAGGAACGGCAAAAGTTTTTTTTGAGGCGGCGCTTGCAGTGGTAATGGAATTACAGCAAGTTACCCAAAAAGAATATGTTGATTTTGGAGGAGGTTATGGGGGTTTAGAAAATTATCACCTTTTAAACGCGCCAGAGATGTTGGAAGTTTTAGCAGAGATCAAACTTACTAATGCGGAATGCCAAGCAGCTTTAGAATTAGCACAAAATGTATTTGAACTGTTTACAGAAGCGATGAACGAGCTATTCCAACACAGCCAAACAAATTCTTGCAAGACTGTGCTGCAAATATCCTCAATTTCTACCTTCGCTCATTGCCCGATCGACTGTCTCGATATTTGTTAGTTTAAACAATCACTAAATTATCTCGGTGTACCGCCGTTTCTACGCCGGCATAGCCTAAAATCTCAGCAATTTTCTCTGACTTGCAGCCCTGGATTTGTCTCAATTCTAAACTGCTATAATTCACAAGCCCTCTAGCAATTTGCTTGCCGGCAGCATCGCACAACTGCACGGAATCATCAGCTTGAAATTCTCCTTCTACTTGAGCAATACCCGCAGCTAAAAGCGATTTTCCGCCGTGGGAAATTGCCTTGACAGCACCCGCATCTAAATATAGTTTTCCTGCCGGAATTAGCACGTTAGCTATCCAGTGTTTGCGAGCGTTTACAGGGCGCGGTTGAGGCTCAAATTGAGTACCGATCGACTCTCCGTTGAGTATTTTCTCGATATTACCAGGAAAGCAGCCGTCAGTGATGACAGTCCGCACTCCCGATGCAGTTGCTATTCTCGCCGCTTCAATTTTTGTCACCATACCGCCGGTTCCCCAACCACTGCGGGAATCTCCTGTTTGCACCTGAAATTCTGTTAGCTGTGCCATACTTTGGACTAGGACGATCGGCTGCGCGTCGGGATTGCTGCGCGGATCAGCGGAATACAGCCGATCGACATCTGTGAGCACAAACAACCAATCTGCTTCTACCAAACTCGCTACTAGCGCCGAAAGCGTGTCGTTATCGCCAAATTTAAGCTCGTCTACCGCTACTGTATCGTTTTCATTGACGATCGGAATCACGCCCAACCTGAGCAGTTGTTGAAAAGTATTGCAAGCGTTAACATAACCATTACGCTGCACTAAATCGCCCCTCGTGAGCAATACTTGAGCGATCGGCTGTTGCAGAGTAGTAAACAAGTCATCGTACACCCGCATCAGTCGCCCTTGGCCCACAGCCGCCACAGCCTGTTTCAGAGCGATATTTCGCGGGCGTTCCGTCAAACCCAAGCGCGCGCAGCCAACCCCAACTGCACCCGAAGAAACCAAAACTACTCGATGACCTTGCTGCCGCAAATCAGCTAAAATTTCGACCAATGCAGCAATAGTTGAAAGAGCTAAGTTTCCTGTAGTCGATCGAGTCAGAGTCGAAGTTCCAATTTTAACAACAATAGTTTTAGTCTGTTGTCTGTTGACTGTTGACTGTTGACTGTTGACTGTTGACTGTTGACTGTTGTCTGTTGCCATTAGTTACCAATTCCCAATTCCTAATTACCAATTCCCCATGCCCATTTTTAATCTTTAATTTTCAGAGAAGCCCCCAAAGCTTGAGAAACCCACACTTCAAAAGAGCGCACCGGATACTTGCGAAGCGCATACCCAGCATCAACCATTGGTTCCACTAAAATAGTGAACATACCCAAACGATTGCCTGCTAAAACATCAGTAAAAAGTCGATCGCCCACCATCGCCACCTGTTCCACCGGCAAATTCATCGCCGTCACAGCTTTTCGCAACTTGCGGCGGGACGGCTTAGCCGCACCCGTGATGTATGGTAGATTCAAAGAATCAGCAATTCGACCGATCCGATTTTCACTTAAATTATTGCTTGCCAACCATAGCGATACCACGGGTCTAATTTCTTGTACCCACAAGCTGAGTTCAGGAGAAGCATTCATTGCCGTAATGGGAACGAGAGTTTCGTCCACATCCAACACTAATCCTTTAATCTGATGTTTCTCCAGAATATCAGCCGTTAACTTCATGACTGAATCGCCTAGAACTAAGTCAGGCTGTAGTAATTTACCCCAAGTCATAATGATTTTAGATTTTAGATTTTAGATTTTAGATTGAGAAATAAGAAATTGGGAGTTAAAGATTGAAAAAGTAAAAAATCAAAAGTGAATAATTATTGCTTTTCCTTTGTTACTTTTGACTTTTTACTTTTTTATTAGTCATTGCCCATCTATTGAGCCGATCGCACTTTTTGGTCAACTTGAGCCACAGCAGCATTGTGTTCGGCCAGCGTGCGGCTGAAAATGTGAGTGCCGTCATACCGCGCCATAAAATACAGGTATTCTGTATTTTCTGGAGTCAGAGTCGCCTCCAAACTTGCTATTCCCGGAGATGCGATCGGAGTTGGGGGTAGTCCTGGATTTATATAAGTATTGTAAGGAGAAGGCGTTTCTACTTGCTTAAAAGTCAGAGGCTTTTCCTTAGTTTGCCTGATACCGAGAGCGTATTCAACTGTCGGGTCAGAACCCAACGCCATTCCCTTTTTCAGACGGTTGTTGAACACTCCAGAAATGCGGTTCCGCTCGGAAGCAACCACAGCTTCTTTTTCTACAATACTGGCCAAAGTCACCCATTCTTTGAGAGAGAGCTTTGTATTATTCTGATTTTTTTGATATACCGGCAAAGCTGTCTGCTCGAAACGGGTGAGCATTTGTGCGATCGCAGCTTGAGGAGTAATTCTATCGCCGTCTAGCTGATAAGTATCCGGGTACAAAAAACCTTCCAAATGAGGCAATCCGCTCGGCAGCCAAGGGTATTGAGCGTAAGGAATTTGACTCGCGGCCGCCATAAACTCCTTAGCCGGGAAAAAACCTTGCGCTTCAAAATAAGCGCTCATTTGTTGCAGCGACCATCCTTCTGGAATCGTGAAACTCTGCTGTACGACTTCGCCCTTCCAAATTTTATCAGCAACTGCACTCAGAGGCTGAGTCGGCGACAGTTGGTAAGTTCCCGCTTGAAAACCTCCCTCGCGGTTTTGCAGAGTCAGCCAGCGGGCCCACATATTCCATGCCGAGCTCGATCGAATCAACCCCGCTGCCTCTAAATCCCGGCCGATTTTTTGACTGGGAGTACCCTCCGGGATTTGGATCGAAACAGCAGGATCTTCTGCCGGATTCCCCGATGAGGATGTTATTTTAGGCGCCGCTGAAGCCCAGCTCCACCAAGCCCAGCCTTGCCAAGCGCAAACCCCCCAGATTACCGGCAGCAACGCCAGATAAAACAACCATTTAGAGACTTGCGGAGTACCTTTTCGGCTCTCGCGCGCGCTGCCTTTTGTCATTTGTTCTTTATTCATAGTCCGTTGTCCTGGATAAGCGGCGGGTAACTAGCGACTAATGACTGATGACCTGCGATTGATGACCGAAAAGTTACGAATACAAGCCCTTTAAAAGACCCAATTCACGCGGCCCAATTCAAAAGCCCGATCGCGAAGGCAGAAGCGGCCACCTCGAAAAAGTTCGATCGGGCGAGCAGTTTACTTTTTTATAAAATAGTAAAAATTTCTGCTTTTTGCCATCAGGGCTTGTGCCTGCAATTAATATCTAATCAAGCTCGTCAAAGAACTGGTCTTCCAGCATAGGTAACATCGGTTCCAGCCTTTGGAACTCTTCTTCCGAGAGCAATTCTGGCTTACCGTCGTCATCCATTCTAGCCAAGATAAAGAACGGGTCTAGAGGCGTATAAATCGCATATTCCTGTTCTTCGTGGTAGAAACTGGTCAGCCACATCAGCTCCTCGAACTCCGACTCCTCATCGGGATCGACATCAGATGCCATATCCTCTTCGGGAAATTCCGGCAATTCGCCAACCACAGTCAGCGTCACCGCTGTGCGTCGGAGCGTCAAGTTCTGCTCTTGCAGGACAACTTTAGCAGTCTCAAAAATTTTGTCAATTTCGGTCTCGTCTTCTACAGGAATTGCTGCTTCGTCCGTCTCGTCTCCCTGCCAAGTAAAAATTTCTACGGGTGAGTCAATTGGAAGCAGCAAAGCATATTCTTGACCTTCTAGGTTCATAGAATATTCTATGTTGCAAGTTAGCGATCGCCCAACTTCATCCGTCAAGGTGACGGACTCTTCGTTGGAATTGCCATTCTCTTTTTTGCGGTATGGGGATGAGGACATCGCGTGTATCTTAGTTTTCCGTCAATAATTCAGTAACATTGGCTTGACAATTGGGAATTTTCGTGGCGATATTCTGGCTAAGTGGGCGATCGCCAGTCCACAAGCTTAAACCGCGAGACTCGCGGCCTTTTCCACAGGCGAGGAGTGCAGCGTTTAAATCTCAGTCGAGTCAGCAAGCGACACTGAGGACAAATCACGATTTTGTGCTTCTTCAGTACCGAGGGTACAGCAGAATTTTCTCCAGTTTGTCAAGGGTTACAGGTGTGCGTAGCAAACTTGCACAACCAGGATATCACGCCTTTGTTACCAGCTATCAAGGATTGGGAAGGGCGGAGATATTTTGCCTCCGCTCGTCTAGCCACTGCTGCAAAATCAGGGCTGCGGCTTTGCGATCGATCGCACCCTTATTATTTTGCGACGGCGAAATCCCTGAAGCTTTCATCAATTCCTCTGCCTCAACCGAAGTCAGGCGCTCGTCCACGTATTCTAGGGGGAGCTCTAAGGCGGAGGCGATGCGATTCGCATATTTCTGCACCTGTCGGGCTTGAGCACCCAATTCTCCGCTCAGGGAGTAGGGCAAGCCTGCAACCAAAATTTGCACTCTCCGCTCTCGCACGAGCTCTCGGAGATAAGCTACGTCTCGATCGAAGGACGATCGTACCAGTGTTGTAATGCCCGTAGCTATTAAACCGGTGCCGTCACACCCGGCGATGCCGACTCGTTTGAGGCCGATATCTAATCCCAGTGCTGAAATCCATAATTTATCGTTGGACATTATCAATCAATCAATTTTAGATTTTAGATTTTAGATTTTAGATTTTAGATTTACTTTTTTTTGCGGAAATAATCTTATTTAACGAACCGCGAAGACGCTAAGGACGCGAAGGAATAACAGAAGAAAGTAAGAACAAAATAGGTAATCTTAAGTTGATACAGCATATTCGGTGGTTCATGAAGTACAGTATCCGCCTTAATTGTTGGTACATTGTTATGTAGGGTGCGTCGCTGCTCATGTTTAATGAAACTTGCAGATTGACTGGTGGCGACGCACCTTACTTACGACAAGATTGTGTGTACCGCATAAGCTGTTCGGCATTTAAAGGACTTGCGTAAGGTGCGTCAGCATCTAAGGTTTTCCGTTTCAGCGTAAGGGTTCGCTTCTGACGCACCCTACTAGCCTCGTTACTGGTTTAAATGCTCCACAGCTTATACATGGAATATGCTGTATCAATCAAAAGCAGAAGGGAGATTTTGGGATGATGATAGAAAAAAATGAATTTCTTGGATGATTCATTTTCTTTTTTTCTGCCTTCTACCTTCTACCTTCTGCTTTCACTAAGAATTAACTTCTCCCGGCCCGCCGCCGTCTAGAGGCAATTCGGGCAATTTTAGAGGCAAAATGCTGCTGCTATCTGTTGCCGATGATTCGGAATTTTGGAAGTTCAAGGGGTTAACTTGATTCGTTTGGCTGTTTCCTGAGTCAGCCAACAGCGGTTTAATCTCAGACGACGCGGGCCCTGCTGTGGCTTCCCCAGCCATCGGGCCGAGCCAGGACATCCGGCCTGGTACGGGTTTGCGAGTTGGCTGGAAGCTTTGCAGCATTTCTGATAGCTGGAGTCCTTCGAGAGAGACCAACTTGGACTCGCGCAATTTGTGCCACACCGATCGAGACATCAGCAAACTGTGTTCCAGGCGCACTGCTCCAAATTGCTCTAAATAAGCTTCCCGTTCCGGCTGATAGTCAGCGGAAGCCAGTTGCAGGCTTTGAACCGGGAAATCTTGAACCAGCCGCGCCATCTGGGACAGCAGTTCTGGGTAAAGCCAAGTGTAGGCCGGGTGTACAGTCAACTGGGCGACGTGCGGTTGCTGGCCGTTGCGGGATAGCTGCACCTGAAAATAGCCGATCGCGGCTTTGCGCTGCGGTTCAAACACGTAGCCGCTGACTACCTCGGTTTTGCCCAGCCACTGTCTGACACCTTCGACTAAAGCGCCGAAAAAACTGGTTTTGAAATCTTGAATGTGGCGATCGAATACTTGGCGCACCAGCGGCGGCATAGACGCGGTATCCAGTTGGTATAGCAACTGAGCGTCTGCGTTGCTCACCGGCAGCAGGTTGGGCAAATCTGGCGTCGAGGAAGCCATTTCTTGCAGGCGTTCTGGGGCGATCGTCCAGTAAGTCATCTGGGCCAAAGGCTGAAACCCGTTTTGCCGGTACAAAGCCAAGGAAGTTTTGTCGCCGACATTCACTTCCAACAGCCACGTCCGCGCCTCCCAGACTGCCTCAAAGCAGTACCGCAGCAGCATGGAACCAATTCCTTTGCTGCGGGCTTCCGGGTCTACTCCTATGCGATCGATCCGCCAAGTGCTGCGGGTGCGGTTGAAAGGAGAAATCTGAATTATCCCCTTAACGCTACCCTCTTCTTCGGCAACATGGGCCCGGAACAGGGACTGACAAGGGTTGGGAAACAAGCTAAAAATCTTTAGTAGTCCGTACCAGCGACGAATCTGCTGCAACTTTCTACCTAGTACCACGTCGCAGCTTGCGCCCTTGCGGTTTTCTGGCTCTTCGGCTGTTTCCGCGCACAGTTGTTCCATCACCTCGATATCGCGATACTGAAACGGGCGAATCACAACCTGGTTTTGGTTTTGGGAGGGAAATGAAGTCATAGCATAAAAGTGGAGAATGGAAATTTAAAAATAAAAATTCAGAAAGGGGAAGAGTTAGGGAAGTTTTGAGTTTTGAATGGGTAAATTTTGAGTTCAAAACTTATAACTTTTGATTCTTCTCCCTTTCTTGCGCGATCGAAAATTAAAAATTTCAAATCATCTTTTTGAATTTTTAATTTTCTGTTTTCAACTCAAGATTTTTGTGGCAGAGGTCGAATTACAACGACTGGTGTGCGCTCGTCAGCATTCCCGGCGGGGTTGCTTCGCAAGGCTTGCTCTAAGAATGTTACCGATAAATCGGAGGTCGCTGCTAATATCTTAACTGCTTTCAAGTCATTAGCGTCTACGATCGCCGCCGCAAGTCCGGTTTCTCGTTGAATTTCTTCTACAACTTGCTGGGGATTGTCCGGGCCGAGGACAATAAATTGGTCGAAGGGAGGCAAAGTCCCGGTAACATCGTCGATCAGCCTTGCTTGTTCCCCTGCAAGTTGGTAAAAGACTCCCGGTTTACCGAATATTTTAGCCACAGCGCCGATCGCAAATGCCGCGACTACCCGCCAAGGCCCAACTACATCCACCAACGTCTGCATTCCGCAAGCAGTGGCCAAACTCGACATCGGCAAGAAAAACAAGCACACTCGCTTTGCCGCCCATCCGGGTGTGACTTCGCTGGGATGGCGATAGCGTCCCTGCATCAAAGCTAGGGGAGTTTCTGCCAGGGCGACTATATCGCCTTTCTGGGCGCGCGGCAGCACGTACCGTTTGACAATTTCGACGGGATTGTCCAATTCCGTCAAGATGTGGGTGCGAATCGGCAAGACTTCTGCAACTCCGACATTTCTGGCGATGGGTACGGTGTCCGAGTTGGGAAATTGTAGGGGAACTACTACGTTACGGACTTTCGGGATGCGGCCGCCTGGGCCGTAGGTGACGTAATGCATTTGCACCCAAGCTGACTGCAATTTGGTTAAATCTTGCCCTTGAATGTCTACAGAAACTTTAATTTTCGTGTTTTTTTGGGCTTTAACAATATAGCCGAACCAGTAATCGTCTGCTCTGGCTGCTGCGTCTTTGTGGCAAGGAATCACCTTTGTCTGGGAGGTAACGCCATCCAAACTTCCGTCTGACAGCAGTTTCACCTGTGCCCGCACTTCCGGCAACATAATCTCAAACCGCTGTGTCAGGTTGCGGAACTCCATTTCCCCGACTAAAAGATAGCGGTTGGGTTCCGAGATGGCTAAGTGCCATTCTCCGGCTGTTAGTTCTAGTTTATTTGCACTCCCAGTCCGGCGATAGTTCAACTCTAGGCCTAACCCGCCCAATGCTAGCAGCGAACCGGCTGCTGCGATTCCTGTTGCTAAAGTCTCAATCACTCTAATTACCGCCAATAATATTTTGTGTTTACTGTAGTCGATATCGGGTACTTTGAGCGCTGATCCGGTAGTAATTGGATTTGTGGGGGTTGTTGCGGGCGGGGTTGCGGAGTGGAAGGGGCGATCGGTTTTTAACAAAATCAACTAAATGTTATAATTTTGACAAAGTTCTTCCACCGATTTCAGTGGTAGATAAAGCTTCATCGGGTTTTGTTTAAACTTTTGAAAACCATATTTTTGATAGAAATTGGCTGCTGGCTCATCCAGAGCTTCTGCAATGACAGCGAGAGATGCAACTTGTGCAGTTGCCAAGAGTGCTTTTGTCAAAGCATCTATCAGAATCAACTCACCGAGATGTTGACCAAGGTCAAGTGCGATCGACTGCCAAACGACCGAGCAATGTAGCAGGTAGAAGGGGATAGCGGGGCAGCTTTTTTGCAAAAGATTCATTCAAATCTGCGAGTTCAATGGTATATGCAGAAAGCGTATAATAGGCAATTACATCAGTGTTGGAAGACTCCACTAAAACGAATACGATTGCGACTTTCTTTTTGAGATCCTGAGAAGCTTGTTTACGGATGTAGTTGTCCAAACTATCTTGTCCACAACAAAAAAGCTCTCTGTGATGTCTGCTGCTATCTAAGGGTTCAATTGTGAGTACCATCGCCCATCACTTGTTTGTAGCGCAAGGCTGCTGCTTTGAGAGCTTGATTCGGCTGGGTTGGATTCAGGAGGGCATTTACGAAAGCCTCGCTGTCGTCAAGGTCAAGTTTCAGTCTTTGGTGCTGTTCAATAACTTTGGAAGCGACTGCTTGAACGCTGGCGATGACGAAATCTGTTAAGGTACGTCCTTCTAAGTCAGCGGCTTTTTGCCAAAGGGCTTTAATCTCTGGACTGATACGAGCCTCCAATCGGGCTGACGGTTCCGATTTAGTAGTTTTAGTCATACAAAATACGGTTTATCTCATTTATCCATTATATACGGCACTTTGCCGTATGTCACGCTAAAAGTTAGGGATCGATCGAGCTTATGCCCAATTACACGTAAGTGCGATCGCGCCTCTGGCGGCTAAAGCGGTCAAGTTGCTGTTCAAAGAGCTCTCCTCGTGAGTTAAATCACTCCAAAATCTGGCGTTGCTTAATCAGGGTATGAAAAAAATCAGTTGAAAATCCCGAATCTTTGTGGGTACTGGTTTTTGTGACTTGCATATTTAGCCTTTCAGACCGTAAATCAGCAACGTCTACAAAACAAATCAATTAATTCAATAATTCAATAGTTTATTTGGCTTTATAAATATAAATTATATCGCTTAAAAGCGGTAAGTTAGAAGCTGGAAATCCACATTTTTTTTAGAATGTTTATTAATTTTAATCGGTTAACAAGTCGGGATAAAGGAGTTATTTTAAGATTGCTAAGCTAAGACTGTGCCAGATGTGCGATCGCGCGCCTCCAGCTTTGTCCAAGTAGAAGGAACAGCGAGCCGCTAGCGCCGTAGTGGTCAGTACCTTTAAGAATCTACTTCTTAAGTAACAGTCAAAATCTAGTTCTTAGGCAGTAGATTTTGTGAGAACTATATAGTTAGCCTAGTAAATGTAGCAGTAATACCCAAGGATATCTATGACTGATAATAAGCAGCCTTTTAACCAGCCTGAAGCCAATCGTGACCCCCAGGAAAAGAATGTTGACAATAGCCAAAACCAGCAGCTTCAGGCTCAGACTAACGAAAATGCAGAATCACAGGAAGATCAATCATCAGGCTCAGGCCTTGGTGCGAGGATAGCTGGAGCAGCAGTCGGTGGTATACTAGGTGCTCGCTCTGGAGGCATTATTGGTGCTGTAGCAGGCTCAGTTGCTGGCGCTATGATTGGTAAAGGTACTGCTGATACTGTTAACCGTGCTGTAGATAATTTAGGGGATGCAGCACACAGCGTAGCAGACGGTATTACACACACTGTAGAAGAGCTAGGGACAGTAGTAAAGGAAACTGCTGAGGAAGTTAGACCATCTATCAAAGCTACAGCAGAAGCAGTCAAGCAGACTGTTGAGGAAACCAAGCCTTCGATTAAAGGTATAGCCGAATCTGTCAATGAGACAGTTAGGGAAGCCAAGCCTTCTGTAGTAGATGCAGTCAAGAGTGCATCCGAGGAAGTCAAACCTACGATTAGAGAAGTAAAAGATTCAGTCAAGCAGACAGTCGAAGGTATCAAGCCTTCTGTACAAAGTGCAGCGGACTCTATTAAGAGCACTGCCGATGAAATTAAACCTTCTGCCAAAGCTGTAGCTCAGGAAATTGAGGGCGCAACTAAGGAGCTTAGATCGACTGTAAAAGATACAGCGAAAGCAGTTGAGCCCTCTATAAAAAGCGCAGCCGAATCGCTTCAGTCATCTGGCAAGAGTGCTGCTGAATCAATGAAGTCATCTGCTCAAAGCGCCGCCGAATCTGCTAAAGGTGCAGCGCAGGATGTTAAGTCATCTGCCCAAAATGCAGCCGAATCTGCTAAAGATGCAGCGCAGGATGTTAAGCAGGATGTTAAGTCATCTGCCCAAAATGCAACCGAATCTGCTAAAGATGCAGCGCATGATTTTAAATCATCTGCCCAAAATGCAGCCGAATCTGCTAAACCTCCAGTGCCTGATTTTAGGTCCTCTGCCCAAAATGCAACCCCATCTCCTCAAGGTGCAGGGCATGGTTTTAACTCATCTGCCCAAAATGCAGCCGAATCTGCTAAACGTGCAGCGCACGATGTTAAGTCATCTGCCCAATATCTAGCCGAATCCACCGAGGAAAATATGGATACGGATATTCACATCTCCGGCACTCCTAAACTCAAGGATCAAGTGGTCATTCATGACAAGAGAATCATTAAGGACTAGGTAAAGTAAGGACTTAACTCTAGCTTGTTAAAGCTAGGGCTAAGAGAGTTTAACAAAGAGTGGATCTGAGAAAAGAGTCCACTCTTTTCTGTGTATGAGGAATGCGATCGCCTACGGTTTAACAGAGAGTCTATTTATTGAGGAACTCTCCCCCTGAAGAAGGAGAGATTTCGTTTCTAGACTACTGGCAGAAGTGGTTAAAACGGCTAAAGTTTTTTGTAGAAAAAGCTGCTTGATAAATCGAGAAATAGTTAGGGTCAAGCTGAGGTGGCCAGTTCAACCCCTAACTATTTAATATCCAAATTGCAAAGTCACAGAAGCTTCTACCTGCTGTTCCCCTCCCACCACTGGCGTTGTAATAATATCAGCACCAGCAGGGCGAGAAGTAGCAAACTGCCGATACATAGGAGGCGGCGCGATCGCACCGTTGACTTGAATGCCCAGAATCTCTCCCCGCTTCAGGTTGAGGGCGCTAAAGACTGCATCCGCTTGCGCTTGAGCATCTTGAGTGGCTTTTTTGAGTGCTTGTTTTCGAGCAGATTCGATCGCACTTTCGGCGGCGGCAAAACTCACACCGTCGATGCGTGTGGCTCCGGCATTCACCGCATCGTCGAGCAAAGTGCCGGCAGATGCAGTATTAATCCGAAAACTGACGGTATTTGTCGCCGTATAGCCAGTCAAGCGCTGCTGGTTGTTTTCGTAGCTGTAAGTCGGGCTGAGGGTGATGCCGGCAGTTTCGAGTTTTTCGACTTGGCGCGATCGCAGCAACTCTACCACAGCGGACGATCGTCTCGCCGCTTCCTGCTGCACCTCGGCCGCCGTTTTCCCCTGCACCTCAACTCCCAGGCGCACTTGCGTTTGAGTTGTCGGAATCGCTTCCACACCCCGCCCCGTAACAGTCAACGTTCTGATCCGCTGTTCCCCGGCCGCCGCCGGATCTAATCCCACGAAACTGACGAGAGTTAAGGTTAAACACAACGCTGTTAGCAGACTACGGAAATTAATGCGATCGCCACGTTGCAAATTTGAACTCATAAACTTGATTCTCCTCACATACAACAGATGCTATACTTTACCTTCCCACTGAAAGTGCTAAATATCCGGGTTGTTACATTTTTAGCAACTAAAAAAAGTATTAGTTATTAGTTATTAGTCATTAGTCATTCGTCATTAGTCATTAGTCATTAGTCATTATATGCAATCCTTAAAACAAGCTGCCCGCCGACTCAAAAAAGAGACTTACGCGGTTTATTTAGCCAGTACAGACCAGAGAGTACCTTGGTACGCCAGAATTTTAGCAGGGCTTACGGTGACCTACGCTTTTAGCCCGATCGACTTAATTCCCGATTTCATACCAATTCTCGGCTACTTGGACGATTTGATAATTGTACCTTTGGGAATTTGGCTGGTACTGAAGATGATTCCGCCACAGGTTTTAGCCGAGTGTAGGGAAAAAGCAGCCGCAGAAATAGAGCGAGGAAAACCTATAAATCGGGCTGCCGCTGCTGTGATTATTGCCATCTGGATTGGCTTGGGAATATTAGCAGCAATGTGGCTGATACGAATATTTAAACGTTAGAATACCGGGCGGTTGAAACCGCGGCTATACAGACAAAACCCGCCGCCGCGGGTTAAAGAATATGCGGTGAAAATTATGTTTTACGCTATTCTCTTAAGTCCGCGGAGGCGGACATCGTTTGTGTAGACGCGGTTTAAACCGCCGTCTGATCTGATATTATATTGTAGTAGGGCGAGCGCACTGCATCTGCTGTAATTATTGCCATCTGGATTGGCTTGAGAATATTAGCAGCAATGTGGCTGATACGAATATTTAAACGTTAGAATACCGGGCGGTTGAAACCGGGGCTATACAGACAAAACCCGCCTCCGCGGGTTAAAGAATAGGCGGTGAAAATTATGTTTTACGCTATTCTCTTAAGTCCGCGGAGGCGGACATCGTTTGTGTAGACGCGGTTTAAACCGCCGTCTGATCTGATATTATATTGTAGGGCGAGCGCACCTTACCTTAAAAAAAATCGCGGTATTCCATACCAAGTATTATTTACCGCTTAAAAAATTAAACTAACTTTCTAGCTATGACTCAAACCACTGATTTCCTCAGCCACCTCAACCCATCTCAGCGCCAAGCAGTCGCCCATTATAACGGGCCGCTGTTAGTAGTAGCGGGCGCTGGTTCCGGCAAAACCAGAGCTCTAACTTACCGAGTTGCTAACTTAGTTCGCACCCATCGAGTTGATCCTGAAAATATTCTGGCGGTGACATTTACCAATAAAGCAGCCAGGGAGATGAAAGAAAGAATTGAGAAATTGCTGGCAACTCAGCAAGCTGAAGCCGAATATGGCAAACCTTTGGTAGACTTAGCCCCGGATGTGCAGACGAAATTGCGATCGCAAATTTACCAGAGAATTACCAAACACATTTGGATGGGGACTTTTCACTCTTTGTGCGGTCGCATTCTCCGCTACGATATTGAGAAATATCAAGACGAAAAAGGCCGGCAGTGGAAGAAAAATTTTTCGATTTTTGACGATTCAGATGCTCAAGGTATCGTCAAACAAATTGTTACAAAAACTCTCAATCTGGACGATAAGAAATTTGATCCGCGAAAAGTCCGCTATGCCATCAGCAATGCTAAAAATAAAGGGTTGTCGCCTCAAGAATACCAAGCAGCAGAACCCGATTATCGAGGTCGTGTGATTGGCGATGTTTACAGTCGCTACCAAGACGCTTTAGCAGCCAACAATGCCCTAGATTTTGACGATTTAATCCTCGTTCCCGTTAAGCTTTTGAGCCAAAACGAGCAAGTATTAAGTTACTGGCATAAAAAGTTTTGCCATATTTTAGTTGACGAATACCAAGATACTAACCGCACTCAATACGATTTGATTCGGATGTTGGTGACAAATAACGCCGATCCTAAAAAATTCGATAAATGGCAAAACCGCTCGATTTTTGTCGTGGGGGATGTCGATCAATCAATTTACAGCTTTCGGATGGCAGATTATACCATATTGCTGGAATTTCAAGAGGATTTTGGAGATGGTTTGTCCGACGAGAAAACTCGGACAATGGTAAAATTAGAGGAAAATTATCGATCGCGCGAAAACATCCTGCAAGTGGCGAACCACTTGATCGAACACAATACAGAACGGATCGAGAAAATTCTGCGCCCGACTCGCGAACCGGGAGCTCCGATTGTTGTCTGGCGCGCCGACAACGAATTAGATGAAGCGGAATTTGTAGCAGGTCAAATTCATTCCTTGAAGCGCCAAAACTCCGAATACGAAAACGGCAGTAACTTTGCGATTCTCTACCGCACAAACGCTCAATCTCGATCCTTTGAAGAAGCGTTAATGCGTTTAGACATTCCTTACAATATTGTCGGCGGCCTCAAGTTTTACGATCGCAAAGAAATCAAAGATATCCTAGCATACCTGCGGGCGCTTGCCAATCCCGACGATAGCGTCAGCCTCAAACGAATCATCAATACTCCCCGTCGCGGCATTGGGGATACCACATTTTCCAAAATCGAAGACGCTGCAACTCAGTTAGGCATTCCGTTGTGGGAAATCCTCAGCGATGAATCTTCTGTCAATACTCTCGCAGGGCGATCGGCAAAAGCTATTATTAAGTTTGCCGAAATGATTGGTCGCTGGCAATCGCAAGTTGAAACCCTGCCAGCTTCGCAAATTGTCCAAGGAATTATCCAAGATTCAGGCTACATTGAAGATTTGAAAAATCAAGGAACCGAGGAAGCAGAAAATCGCATAGAAAACGTCAGAGAATTGTACAATGCAGTGCTGCAATTTGAAGAACAAAACGAAGAACCGACGCTGACATCATTTTTAGCCAAAGCATCTTTAGCATCCGATTTAGATGACTTGCAGGAAGAAGATTCCCGCGTGTCGCTGATGACGCTACACTCGGCCAAAGGGTTAGAATTTCCCGTAGTATTTCTAGTCGGAATGGAACAGGGTTTATTTCCTAATTTCCGCAGTTTGGACGACCCAAAAGCGATCGAAGAAGAACGCCGTTTGTGCTACGTCGGCATCACTCGCGCCCAGGAATTGCTATTTCTCACCCACACTCGCGAACGCCGCCTTTGGGGAGGCTTCCGGGAACACTGCACTCCTTCGCTATTCTTAGGGGAATTGCCCACACATTTGCTGGCTGGAAGTGCGAAGAAAACTAAAGCAGGGAAAACGGCTGCATCTAAGGGAAAAACTAATAATTCAGCAGCTAATTCCGGCAGTTCTCCATCAGCAGAGTGGAAAACGGGGGAACGAGTTTTTCATCATGCTTTTGGAGTAGGAGAAATTACCCATGTTTTGGGAGTGGGCGATAAAACTAATCTGGCAATTAAGTTTACAGGTTTGGGCCGCAAAATTATTGATCCGAGAACGGCGAAGTTGCAGCGAGTTTAATAGAAAATCCGGCGGTTGAAACCGCGTCTCTACAGGCACAACCCGCCGACGCGGGTTTCCGAGGGGGCGGTAAAAATGGCGGTAAAAATTACGTTTTTATCTTTAGTCCGCGGAGGCGGACATCGTTTGTGTAGACGCGGTTTCAACCGCCGTCTTATCTAAGTAAAAAGCAGAAATAAAAACATAAACTCTTATGCCTTACAGTCAATTTACAACGATCGGCAAAGTTAAAGAAGCCTTCAATCTCACAGCAGTCGAAGGAATCAGATTTCTGCCGGAAATCGAGCCGATCGCACCCGCAACAGCCTTGCAGACCATGCTGGAGACAAATTTGCCTTGGGCGATCGCCACTAGCACCGAAAAAGCCCGTTCTGAAGCTATTATTAACCCTGTATTGCTGGAAGTTCGCAGGATTCTGAACCAACAAATCAGCGTGTTTTCGGGTGAGGAATTTAATGTTGATGTGGCTGTTGGACTTACAGGAGTTTGCGATTTTATCATCAGCCGTTCCCCGGAACAATTAGACGTTGAGGCCCCGGTAATTGTGATGGTGGAAGCTAAAAAAGGAGATTTGAAAGTAGGTTTGGGTCAATGTATTGCTGAAATGGTGGCGGCCCAGAGATTTAATGAAGCCAAAGGGCGATCGATTTCCGTCATCTACGGCAGCGTTTCCAGCGGCACAGCTTGGCGGTTTCTCAAGCTGGAAGGGCAAATAGTGACGATCGATCTTACCGACTATCCGCTACCTCCGGTAGATAAAATATTGGGATTTTTAGTGTGGATGGTGTGCGAAAATTAGCATATATCAAATTCTGCGTTGAAAACTCCCGATCGGAGTCGGCGGTTAAAACCGTTACTACACAACCTTGCCTCCGAACAGAGGGGACTCAAAAGAAATGATTCAAGACTCTCCCGCAGAGAATCGCCCCTCGATCGATCTTATCTCACATCTTGCACCATTCTCAAGAACAGGCTTTTCGGCCTGTTCCACAATAACATTCACTCTTTGTGGAACAGGCCGAAAAGCCTGTTCATAAAAGACTTATTAACAATAATGCAACATCGCAAGATGCCTGTT